>NZ_JBFAMX010000185.1:0-17866 GCF_040659615.1 Nonomuraea sp. NPDC049784 | reverse complement strand
CTCGGCCGCCGTGGCCCGCGCCGCCGACGTGCACGCCTCCGAGGAAGGGCTCGGAGTCGGGCAACACCTCGTGCTCCAGATGCTCGACGCCGTCGGCCCCTGCTCCCAGCAGACGCTCAGCGAGGAACTCCGGATCGACCGCAGCGTCATGGTCGGCATCTGCGACGACCTGGAGCAGGCGGGCCACGTCCGCAGAGAACGCAACCCCCGCGACCGGCGCTCCTACGCCGTCACCATCACCGACTCAGACAGCCGACGACTCGCCCAGGCCCAAGCCTCGATCCCGGCCTTCCTCGAGGACACCTTCCACGCCCTTACCCTCGACGAGCGCGGCCGGCTGAGTGCGATCCTCGCCAAACTCCTGCAGGCCGGCGCCGGCGGCCCTCGTTAACCCCATGCCAGTGGCCCATTCACAGGATGCGGGGCCCGCGGTCCGATCCATTACCACCGCACCAGCAAGCGTTCTGGTCCGCGCGGGACAATCCCGTGGTTCCGAGATTGCGCCCGCGACAACGTCTTGAGCGAGTACGTCGTCACCTACACGAGCGATCCCCTGATCAGCCCCCAGGCACGTGACTGGGCTGTGCGCGACGACCCCACCACCGCCGCACGTCCTGCGCCACACGCCCGCCTCTTCGGGGACGTCGGCCCACTGGGAAGCCTCTTCCCAACGGCCTGGATCGACCTCATCCGTCTTCCTGCCCGTCGTGACGTAGGGAACGTGACGGGAGCCTTCGTCGCGTGGTGGGGAGGATGTCGACCTGATGGAGAGTGTCAGTGCGCGGCGTCCAGTTTCGCCCGCTGTTCCGCCGTCAACTCCAGGTCTGCCGCGGCCAGGCTCTCGTTCAGTTGCTCCACCGAGGATGCGCCGACCAGCGGGATCACCGGGATCTCGCCGCCCATGAGCCAGGCCAGCACCACCTGGTTGACGGTCGCTCCGGTCTCCTGCGCCACCTCCCGCAGCGCCGCCAGACGCACAGGTGTGCCGGCGTGGTCGAACGCCACGTCGAGCGGCTTGTCCTGGCGGACGTAACCGCCGCCCAGCAGGGGCGAGTACGCGACCAGCGAGAGTCCGGGCTCGGCCCTCAGGTAGCTGAGCAGGTTCCCGCTGACCACGCCGAGGTTGCCGTCCTTGGATCGCAGTGTCGGCAGATCGGTACGCGGCCGCAGGTAGGTGTGGTGATATTGCACGACCTCATAGCCGGGCAGCCCTGCCGCGGCCGCCAGGCTCCGGGCCCGCTCGAGTCGCCAGGCCCAGTGGTTACTCGCCCCAAGCAGACCCACAGTGCCATCCTGGACCAAACCCGCGAAAGCCTCTACGGTCTCCTCCAGCGGCACCCTGGAACCTTCGATGTAGGCGTGTGCATACAGGAGGTCCAGCTTGTCCACGCCGAGCCGTTCCCTGCTCCGCTCCGAAGATTCCTGTATCACTTGGGCGGACAAGCCCTCAAGGTCGTGGCTGAGGGTGGTCGCTGGAACGTTGGGCCGCCCTCCGAGCTTGGTGGCGATGACGATCTCATCCCCAACGCCGCGACTGCGGCGCCAGCGCCCGAGCAGCGCCTCGCTCTCTCCGCCCTGAGTACCGTTGACCCAGTACGCGTAGTTGTTGGCGGTGTCGATGAAGTTGCCGCCGGCCTCGACGAACCGGTCGAGGATGGCAAACGACGTCGACTCGTCGATGGCGGTGCCGAACAGCATGGCGCCAAGGCTCAGCACGCTGACATCACGGCGGGTCTTCGGATCATTGCCGATGGTGCGGTACCTCATAGGGGATCCTCTCTTAGCTCAGGGAATGAGGGGGCCGGCATGGGTCACAGGCGGGTGTCCAGCCGGCCGGGCGGCAGATCACGCAGGCGGCGCAGAGGGCTGGCGAGGAGGATCAGGCCGCTCAGCACGAAGCCGATCAGCATCACCCACAACGCCGTGCGGACGGCGAACGCATCGGCCAGTGCGCCGGCCAGGATGCCCCCGAGCGGCATCGCGCCGAAGTTGACCAGCTGCACGCTGGATGTCACCCGGCCCATCAGTTCGCCCGGTACGTACGTCTGGATGAAACCGGAGAAGACCACGTTTCCTGCTACGACCCCCGTGACGATCAACACGCCGCCCAGGACGAACAGCGCCAGTCCGGCCCCGCGATCCGCCAGCGGGATCATCAGGCCGGCGGGGGCCAGGCCGGCTTTGCCCAGCAGAACGGCCCGCGCGCTGCCGAACCGTGCCGCCACCGGCCGTGCGACCATGGCGCCGACGATGCCACCCAGGCTGGTGGCCGCGATCAGCAGGCCGGTCTCGCCCGCGCCGGTCCCGACGTCGTTCACCAGGAAGAGCACGGTCAAGGACGTGTAGCCGGTCAGGGCCAGGTTGGCCGCACAGCCGTACAAGGTGTTGCCGCGAAGCAACGGATCGCGGGCCACCAGGAGAATGCCGTCGCGGATCTCGGCGCGGAGGCGCCGGCGGGGGCTGGGGGAGTGGGCTTCGCGGCGTTGGATGCGGGCAAGGCAGATGGCCGAGACGGCGAAGCTGGCGCCGTCGGCGACCAGGCAGCCGACGGCCGAGAACAACTGGGCGAGCAGCCCGGCGAGGCCGGGCCCGGCCAGGTTCGCCACCTGCTCGCTGCCCTGGAGCTTGGCGTTGGCCTCCAGCAGGTCCGGCCCGTCCACCAAGAACGGCAGGTAGGCGCGATATGCCGTCGCGAAGAACACCTTGGCGGTCCCCGCGGCCAGCGCGACCACGATCAGCTGGCCGATCGTCAGTCGCCCCAGAGCGGCGGCGCTCGGGACGCTGAGGAAGGCCACCATCGACGCCCAGTCGGCCACCAGCATCACGCGGCGGCGGGGGAGGCGGTCCACCCAGACACCCGCAGGCAGGCCGATGAGCAGCCAGGGCAGCCAGGCGGCGGCAGCCAGCACGCCGACCGCGAACGGCGGCGCGTCCAGCACGGTCACCGCGACCAGGGGCAGCGCGACACCGGTGACGGAACTGCCCAGGCTGCTGATGCTTTCGCCGATCCA
Organism: Nonomuraea sp. NPDC049784; assembly: GCF_040659615.1. Classification (NCBI taxonomy): domain Bacteria; kingdom Bacillati; phylum Actinomycetota; class Actinomycetes; order Streptosporangiales; family Streptosporangiaceae; genus Nonomuraea; species Nonomuraea sp. NPDC049784. The sequence continues at coordinate 14,855 of NZ_JBFAMX010000185.1, read as the reverse complement.
CAGCAGCCGGAAGTCGCGCTGGTGCAGCAGCCCGAGACGGGTCCCCTCTGCGACTGTCACGGTCGGCCGGGCACTGCGCGGGCGAAGGTGAAGACGGTGCTGCGTTCCCGGCCGTCGTCGGGCAGTTCGCGCTCTGCCCACTTGTTCATCACGGCTTTGATCTCGGCGGCGTATTCGGCCAGCTCTTCGTCGGTGACGCGGATCCAGGCCTCGGTCGAGAACGGCCCGAGCGGCCAGCGTTCCTGCTCAGACTGGGGCTGGTCCGCCCAGCGGCGCACGTGGCCGGTCTGCCGCTCCAGGTTGAGCGATTCGACGGCCCGAGCCACCGCTTCCCCTGCGGCGTCGTCGGCGAAATCGGTAGAGGACCAGCAGAGCGTGGGCGTGGTCCGACGCCACCAGCGTTCGCGCCGGTCGCGGGCCAGCTCTGGCACCTCCTCGATCAGATCGGCGACTGCCAGGGCGCGCAGGTGGTGGCTGACGTTGCCGACCGCTTCCCCGGTCTGTTCGGACAGGGCGCTGGCGGTGGCGGGGCCGTCGAGTTTCAGCAGGTCGAGGAGGCGGCGGCGCACCGGGTGCGCCATGGCTGCCAGGACCCGCGAGTCGGTGATCGAAGGGTGGTCGTCGGGCACAGCGAGGAGCGTATATGTACAAGAGTCATTGCACAACATCTCTTGTACATATAAACCCCGGCTTGAAGGCCTCTCGTGAACCAGCGCTCGACCTGATTATCGTCTTCGCGCCCCTCCAGCGCCGCGCCCTGGGCGTGCCGGGGCGCGGCGCAGATCATGGGTGGTATTGGAGTCTCGGGCTGGGCCGGTCAGGTCCGGTCGATGTACCAGTTGCCGCAGAAGCTACCGAGTATCGCGGTGCGCGCGCAGGCCCGGACCGCGTAGTGCCGCTGCTGGCTGGTGTTCCAATTCATGACGAGGCTGCTCTCCGAATCGGAGAACGGGCCGCACTGCTTCCGGCCGCCGTTCGCGTTCACCTGTTCTGTGGTGGGATACATGGGGCAGGCTGCTGGGCATTCCCTGCAGGCTGCGCTCCACCCAGACCTGCTCGCCCGAATAGCGGGGTGAGAGCCTGGCGTAGCTGTAGTTGAAGGCGCCGCCGTTCCACAACTGGAGGCTACGGTCGCCCAGATCGGGGCTCGCGCCGTTGACGAGCTTGTAGTACGGGAATATGGGACTGGTCGCACTCGGACGGGGTGGCGCTCGCGGCGGAGAGCGGAATGACGGCCCCGGCCGCCGCGCCGATGATCACGGCGAGGAGGATCTTCACGAAGCGGTTCGAGGTCGTGCGCTTTCCAGCACTCATGGCGATCCCGGTCTCGGCTCCGTCCGCCCAGGCCTACGCGCCGGCGGAGCCTGAGCAGGCGTACGCGCCGGTCGAGGTCGTGCACACCGAGCAGGTGCAGACCGGCCCGTACCACCTGACCGTGGGCTTCTCCACGTGGCCGCTGCGCGCCATGCAGTCGCTGGACTTCACCTTCGCCATCAACAGCCCCCAAGGGCAGGGAACAGGCACTCTGGACAACATCACGGTCCTCGAGCAGCCCGGCCCGCCGCTGGCGCTGAGCTGGGCCCTTTGCACCCTGCCCGTCCTCGGCCTGATCGCCTTGCTGATCGTCGCCTGGCGACGCCACCGTCCTTCCCGCCGCCTCGCGGCGATGGACGTCTGAGGCACGGACGGCTCAGGAGCAGGCGGGGACCGGGAGCCCGGAGGTGCGATTCCCCCGCTCCAGCGCACGTTCCCGCTCGCTCTTCTTCTCGCCCGCGGCGACGAGCCACCAGCCGACGCAACTCGACGATCAACTCGTCATCGCCGTCCAGGAACGCCAGGTCACGACGCATGCGGCTACGCAAGAAGACCAGGCCACTGGCGCGCCCTCCGACGCGGCGGGTCGGTGAAAGCCAGGTGCGGCGCGCGAGCGGCAGGCTGGCCTGACCAGGACACAAAGGGGAGCACCTTCATGTCGGCTGTCGTGATCGCCGTGGTGGCGGTCTTCTTCCTCGGGATGGGCGTCTACGGCCTCCTCGCGCCTGCCGCGCTGATCAGGCCGTTCCGGATCGTCGCTGACTCGGCCGAGGCGCGGACCGAGATCCGTGCCGTGTACGGAGGCTTCGGCGTGGCCGTCGCGGGCCTGCTGCTGGTAGCGGCGGCCGACGCGGGCGGGATGCGGACCGGCGTGGTCGTGACCGTCGCCGTGTCCATGTTGGGCATGGCCTTTGGCCGGCTGGTGGCGCGGTCGGTCGAGCGGCCGTCGGCGTTCTATCCCTCGTGGCTGTACTTCTGGGTGGAGGCCGTCGGCGGTGGCGCACTGCTGGCCGCCATCACCTGGTGAGTCGTCCCGTCACAACACGGGATCCAGACACCGGATCGTGAGGTGCCGGGAGAGCAGGGCGCTCGGGGGAAGGCCGAACATCGCGTGGAACGCGGTGCTGAAGTGGGATGGGCTGGCGAAGTAGCCGTCGGCCGCGGCACGGGTGAGGTTCTCGCCTGAGGCCAGCGCGCGTGCGGCTCGGTGCATCTGCGCCCACAGCCGAAACCTCCGGTACGAGGTGCCCGTACGGTCCCTGAACAGCCGCAGGAAGCGTGACTCCGACAGCCCGAGATCGGCGGCGAGCAGCGCGGCGGGCAAGGGCTCGTCCGCGCCGATCAGGCGGCGCATGGCGGCGGCGATCCGGGGGTCGGTGAACGATGCCGCCTTATGGCCGGTGGCCTCGTCCGTCCAGGCGGTGATCTGCCGGTCCGGGCTGTGCGCGGAGATGGCCGCCGCCCGGACCAGAAGGCCGGCCTCGGCTTCGTGCCCGGTCATGACGCCGTGGTCGTCGGCGGTGAACCTGGCCCGGCACGCCCGGTCCTCGGCCGAGCCGGGGTCGAGGTAGAGAAAGACCATGCGGTCGCCGCCCGCCGTGAGCTGGTGCCGGACTCGCGGTGGGATGAGAGCGGTCCGCGCCCGGAGTTCGCCGCCGGGTGTGCGCCGTACGGCAAAGGGTGCGTCCACGCCGACGGCCACGCACGCCACCGCGCCGGAGTGCGGGCCCAGCCGCAGGGACGGCCCGGCGTACAGGGCGCGGCCCGGCCACAGCCACACCGCCGCCTCCCCACCCGGAGACTCCCGGAGCTGGGGTAAGGCCGTACCGCGAAAGGTCCGTGAAAGCGCTGACATCGACGTCTCCCGCAGGCTTACCGGATTCGGGACGTTCATTGGAGGATACGGTGCCCTCGTTCACCCGCGGGATCGGCATGGCCTTGTTCGGCGCTGTGGGAACGCTCAACCTCGCGCCGGGCCTCATCGCGCTGATGCCCGCTGCGGGCAGGCGATCGGCAAATGGCAGATCGAGGACCAGGTGGTCGCCGCCGCCGTCGACGCCTTCTGCGTTGCTCGCGTCCCGCAGCCCCGGACCGCCGACGACCTGCTGATCATCAGCACCGACGGCAAGGGCATCGTGATGCGGCCCGAGGCGTTGCGCCTGGGTGCTGGGCCTGCTGGCCGGGAACATCGACCAGGTCCTCGACGACATGAACACACGGGCCGCCGCCGTTCCCGCCGACCGGCGCGGCGGGCTGGAGATCACCGGCGCAAGGTGAGGACTGGCCGGAGCCGAAGCGATCCTGAAGCTCCGCGCCGTGATCAGCCACGGCGACATGGATGCCTAATGGGCCTTCCACATCGACGGCGAGCAACACCGCCTTCACCCGAGCTCGCCACCAGGAGACATACGCGCTAACAGCTTGATCGACACGTTCAGTGCGTTCGACCTGCCCACCTGCGATTGCGCGTCGCGGGCGAGCCGTGCGCCTTGTGCCGCCAGCCACTTTTGGCAGTACGGTCGGGCGACCGCGACCGCGACCGCGAAGGAGACGATCATGGCAGGCCCGACACCGGAGCAAGTTGAGCACTACGTGCGAATGCTCGAGCAGTTGAGCGATCTCTCGCCGTGCCCCGGGGAAAACTTGTGTTGGACGGTGGTCCGCCCTCACCAAGCGGGGTTGACAGTGCAAGAGGTGGTACGCCGGTTGCACGGTGACCCGGACACTGTGACGACGTACCGGCCGGCTGATGCCGATGATGACGACGACACGGTCTTCCTCGAACAGCGCGGCGGCACGGTCATCATCGTGGGGTACGGCACCGCCACCGCTGAGGAGGACGCGTTGCGGCGGCTCAGCCAGAGCGCCACAGTTCATTCGGTGTTCTGGCTGATCAACAACTTCAGCAGGCTCTACTACCTCGTCGACGGCGTGGTGGTCACCGAGGTGGAGACGCTGAGCCCGCTGGACCAGTGGGGTACCGACCCGGAGGCTTTGACCGACCACCTCGACGCGCTGCGCGACCTCCATGATCGTTCCGGCCCGGGCCCTGACTGGGAGACCGCGATGGCCACCCTGGAGTCGTTGACCGGCCAGCGACTCGATGCCGACTGGTTTGCCCGTCCTCAGCTGCTTACGAAGGTGAACCGCCGTTGACTGCAGATTCTGGGCGAGGCGGCCCAGAATGGCTGAGGAGCCCATCGGGGATGGGTGCATTCTTCTGGAGGAAACCTGTGGGGCTGGGCGAATCAGTCACTGCGGAAGAGCTACCCCCAAGAGAGCTCGCGGCCAGCATGTCACAGGACCTGGTCGCGGGGGAACAGGGTGAGCAGGTGCGCGAGCTGCTCCCCGTACCGGCCGAGGCCGGTGTAGTGCCAGAAGTGCGCCCACCCGGCGGCGACGCGGCGCGGCTCGGCCGCGCAGGCACGCACCAGGTCGCCGATCGGCTCCAGCCCGGCCGACCACAGGTGCGTCCAGTTGGAGTGGGCCCGCTCGACGGGGTCGCGCAGGATCGCGATGAGCCGCGCCTGCGGGATCAGCGCGTGGACGCGCCGCTGCGCGGCCAGGTCGTACAGGTAGAGCGGGGTCGCCTCGCCGAGCAGGGCACCCTTGGGCGCGCCGTCGAAGAGGGCCTCGTAGTCGGCGCGCCGCCAGACGTGCTCCCGGTACGTCTGCGCGTCGCCGGGCCCGCCGCGGACAGGAGGCGGGCCGTCGGTGAGGAAGAATTTGGGCTCCTTCACCTGTGACAGGTAGAGCGCGGGGTGCACCTGGAGTGCCGCGTGCAGGGCCGTCGTGCCGGCCTTGGGCGCGCCGATCACCAGGAAGTGCGGCAAGGGCATGGGTCCTCGTCCTTACTGCTCACTCGTGTTATCCCTATTTTCCTACCAACTGTGTCGGACAACCGGTGGCTTCATTGACAGCAATACCTAGTTTTCCTACTGTCTAAATGGGTATTCGGAAAGCCGAGGAGGACGCTCGGACCTGCAGGGGCTCGTCGCGGCGATGACCAAGAAGGGCAACGGCCTGGTGAAGCAGCTCAACGAGGCGCTCAGTACCCCGATCAAGAACGGCAAGTACAAGGAGGTGCTCGACCGATGGGGTCTGAGCAACGAGTCGCGGATCAATCCCCCTGGTCTGCTGCCCGGGCAGGCGGCGTGAACAAGATCGAGGTGCGGCACGTCGACGTCACCGACCCCGCCGTCGCGCCTCTGCTGATCGGCCTGCACCTCGAATACACCTCCCGGTACGGGCCGAACGACGAGCTCACCAGGTATCCGGGGACCGAGTTCGCGCCACCGCACGGGACCTTCCTCATCGTCTCGGCGGAAGGGGAGACGGTGGCAGGGGGCGCGTTCCGCCGCTACGACGACGTGACGGCGGAGCTGAAGCGGGTCTGGACGCGTCCCGGCCACCGCCGCATGGGGCTCGGCCGGCTGGTGGTGCGCGAGCTGGAGGAGGAGGCGGCCAGGCGGGGCTACGGCCGCGTCCACCTGACCACCGGCCCGCGCCAGCCGGAGGCCGTCGCGCTCTACCTCGCCAGCGGGTACAAGCCCCAGTTCGACGTGCGAGACCAGCCCACCCGCGGGCCGCTGGCGTTCGTCAAAGCGCTCGCTACCGCAGGCGCGCGGCGCGGCTGAGGCGCGGGACGCTCTCGATGACCTTCCCACGAGCTGAGCGTGATCGACGCGGCCGCGGCGCCGGAGAAGTTGGAGCGCTGCTGAGCAGGGCTCACGTACGGCAGAGGAGCACCGCGATGTCGTCCGTCCGCTGCTCGACGGTGGCCCCCTTGAGGAGCGACTCCGCCAGGTCGTACAGGGGCTCGCCGGTCGAGGGCGTGAAGCGCTCGGCCAGTTCGTCGATGGCCGTGCCGATCCCGATTCCCGGCTGCTCGATGAGGCCGTCGGTGTAGAGGGCCAGCACGGCACCGGGCGGCAGGGGCACCTCCGAGGTGGCGTACTCGGCCGCGGGGTCCACGCCGAGCAGCAGCCCGGGGGAGTGGTCGAGGACCTGGGTGCGCCAGCCGGGCCGGCCGAGCAGCGGCGGCAGGTGGCCCGCGCTGGCCAGGCAAGCGGTGCGCTTGCGCAGGTCGAGGCCGACGTACAGGCAACTGGTGAACCGGTCGGGGGCCAGCTCGCAGAGCAGCCGGTTCGTGTGCGCGAGCACCTCGCCGGGTCTCGCCCCGGCGGTGGAGTGGGCGTGGATGGCGGTACGAACCTGGCCCATGAGGGCGGCGGCGGTCATGTCGTGGCCCTGCACGTCGCCGATGACCGCTGCGGCCATGGTGTCGCTCAGGCGGATGAGGTCGTAGAAGTCGCCGCCGATGTCCATCCCCGGCGTGGCGGGCAGGTAACGGGCGGCCAGCTCGAGGCCGGGGACCTCGGGCAGCGTACGCGGCAGCAGGCTCTGCTGCAGGCACTGGGCGAGCTGGTGCTTGACGTCGTAGAGCCGGGCCCGTTCGAAAGCCTGCGCGATCAGTCCGGTGAGCGCGGTGAGCGTGGCCTGCTCGTCGGCGCTGAACTGGTGCGGGCGGTCGAACGCGAGGATGCACGTGCCGATCGGTTGGCCCGAGGTGACCAGCGGCAGGAACGCCCAGGCGGACATGTTGTCCGAGCGGACCGCGTCCGGGTACGCCTGGCGCAGCGCGTCCCACGTGGAGAAGAACGCCGGCTGACAGGCGTCGAAGGAGTGGTTCGCCGGGTTCGGCACGATCACGGGACGGCCGTCGAACTCCTCGATGGCCTCCTTGCTGTAGCCGAGCGAGGCGTCCACGCGCAGCCGGCCGCCCTTCGAGGTGAGGATGCACAGGGCCTGGACGTTGTAGAGCGGCATGACGTGGTCGGCCACCAGGTCGACCACGTCCTGGGCGGTCACCGCCCGCGAGAGGGTGGTGGCCAGGTGCAGCATCTCGTGCAGTGTGACCGTCCTGGACGACCGCTCGGCGCCGCCCACGAAGTGGTCGGGCCCGCGGGCGCCCGCGTTCGGCGTGATGCGCACGGTGATCCCCGTCAGGCCGGGGAAGAGGCGGAACGACAGCTGCCGCCCCGCGGGGTTGCGGGCCGTGAAGTGGGTGGCCTGGCGTCCGACGACCGCGGCGCGGTAGCGGTCCACGTACGAGGGGTCGTCCATCCACGGCAGCGCGTCCCACAGACGCCTCCCGAGCAGCCCGGACGCGGAGCTGAGCAGCAGGTCGGCGGCCGGGGCGGTCAGGAGGGTCACCCGCCCCTCCGTGTCCAGCGAGCAGTAGCCCTCGGACAGGCGGTTGAGGCAGTCGAGCGCGACCATGTCGGCCCGTGGGTCGAGGTGTCGCGTCAGGTCGAGCACGCGGGGCCGGGGGCCCGGCTTGATCGGCCGCCCCCGCTCGGCCGCCTCCTGGAGCACGCCGGCCATCCGGGTGCTGACGTCGTCGATGAGGTCGAGCTCGCGCTTGGCGAGCCGGTTCACGCGCCCGCCCGGCCAGAGCAGCAGGAACCCGCCCCAGACGGTGCCGCCGCTGCGGACGGGGGAGGCGGCCACCGCGAAGTGGTACGGCACCGACAGGGCCGCCGCCGGGAACATCCGTGCCAGGTCCTCCCTGCCGGTGAGCCACAACAGCCGCCGCTCGCGCACCGCCGTGGCGATCGGCACGGGGTCGCTCGTCCTGATCCTGGCCCACGCCTTGGCGATCAGCCCCGGGAGTCCGGCCTGCGCGTCCATCCGCAGGACCTCGCCGTTCTCGTCCATGACGTACATGGCGCCGATGTGCGCTCCCGTGCTGAGGACGGCTTCCACCAGCAGCTCGTCCAGGCGGGACGAACCGATCGGCGAGGCTCCGGACCCCTGCACCGCTCAGCCCGCCTCGCTCACGTTAAGTGAGCACAACAATCGCCACAAACCGCTCATATCGGGCAGAATACACGCATATATGTAGCAGATTGCTTACGTTGCGCTAGCGCATAGATCTAGGAAAACGGCGCCGAGGAAGATCCCGCCTGACGCAATTGCGAAATGTCCGCCATGAGCCATCCCGCTCCGGGAACCCGGGCCCCGTTCACGGGCTTTGCCTGGGATCGGGGTCGGGCAGGAGCAGGCCGCGGGCGATCAGCTGGTGCATGTGCGCGCGGAAGCGCCGCAGCGTGCGGGGATCGCCGGCGTGCCGCCGCTGACCCGTCCCGTCCAGCACCCCGCTCATTGCGAACCCGTGGATGCACCAGATCATCGTGTACGTGATGAACTGCCCATCGGCGCCCGCCGGCTTCGCGAGCGCGTCGATGCTGTCGATGGAGCGCTGGGTCAGCGCCTGGGCGTTGAGTGGCTCCAGGTCGATGTCGCTGGCATCCGACAGCCAGCGGTGCATCCACAGCGCGGGGATCTCCGGTTTCTCGGCGCACAGGTCGATGTACCCGTCGATGAGCCGGTGCAGCGCCTCAGCCCGCCGCTCGGGTGGCGCGGCCCTCAGCTCACCGGCCCTGGCGTCGAGGACGGCCGCCAGAGCCCGGTGCGCCTCTTCCATGACCGTCAGATAGAGCCGCCGTTTGGTGGCGAAATGCGTGCCGACCGCGGCCGCGTCCACGCCGGCGGCCTCCGCGATCTGCTCGATGGAGGTCCCGTCGTAGCCGAGCGCGGCGAACAGCCTGGTCGCCGCCCGCAGGATCGACCCCTGCTCGCCGCCTTCTGGAGAGCCCATGGACGCGACCCTAGAGCGGGAGCGCCGCACGGCCCATCACGTGATCGGCAAGCAGGGGTAAAAATAGTGCCCGGTCGGTCAGATCTGGATGAACTCCGTTTCCAGCAGGTGGGCGAGGGCCTTCAGCTCGGCGGCCCGGTGTCCGGTGCCGAGCGCCCAGTGGTGGGACATGCCGGTGGCGCTCCAGTCGTCGGTCCACTCGCCGGGATCCCGGCCGAAGTCCACGCGGGAGGTGGTGTTCCCGATCTGCAGGTGCGGCCCGTCCACGGTCTCCCCCTCCGAGGCCACCAGGGCGAAGCGGCCGTCACGGCGCTGGATGATGCCGAACGCCGTCACCGGCCCGTGCTTCACGTCGAACTCCACGGAAACGCCCCATCCGCGCTTGCCGTGGTAGACCCCGAGCCCGCGCAGGAGCGGCCTGCGGGCGCTGATGGCCAGGTGGGCGGGCCCGTCGTGGCCCATCTCGACGTGGCCGCGGTGGAAGTCCAGCGCCTGAAGCTCGGTGAACGACCCGCCGGCGCCCAGCCGGTCCATGATCAGCATGGCCAGGCTGGTACGCAGCTCGTACTCGCCGGCTGCCGGGATGCCGCGCGCGGTGAGCAGGGAGGAGCCCAGGATCATGCCGGCGCCCAGCCGCTCGTGCATCTCCCCGTCCAGGCCGCGGTGGTAGTACGCCAGGCTGTCCAGCGAGAAGTCCTCAACCAGCCGGTCGAGGCCGACGGAGACGCGGCAGGCCCACTCCAGGTCGATGTCGTTGACGCTGTCGGCCAGCTCGAAGACCTTCTCGGTCTCCGCCCGCTTGGCGGCCACCTCGGCGTCGGTGACCTTCTCCACGCGTACCCGCAGGTCGTCGAACTCCAGCACCTCGACGTGCCCGCCGAAGTTCGCCGAGACGAGCGTGAGGTCGGTGGAGACGTCCAGCATGCCCGGGTAGAGGTGACCCATCAGCCCGTGGCGCCCGTGCCGCAGGGCGGCACGGGCCCCGGCCGCCCGCACCCAGCTCGTGATCCGGGCCCAGGCGCGCTCGTCCTCCAGGTAGCCCGACACCGAGCGGAACGGGATGCCGCACCGCTGGAAGGCGTTGGCCATCTCGGGCAACGGGCAGGCGCCGCAGTAGGCCAGCCACTGCCCGGTGTCGAACGTGGCGTGGTCCATCGACTCGGTCGGCTGCAGGTTGATCAGCAGCACGGGCGCACCGCTGCGCTGCGCGATCGGCACGAGCATGGTGGCCGTCATGTACGTGGTGAGGAACCCGACGATGAGGTCGCAGTCGGCGGCCCGCAGCTTCTCAGCCGCCGCCGCGCCCTCCTGAGCGTCGGAGATGAACCCGACGTCCACGATCTCCGCGTCCAGCTCCCGCATCCGTTCGGAGACCCGCGCGGCCGATCGCTGGAGCTGGGGGAGGAGGTCGGGGAACTGCGGCCAGTACGCGCCCAGCCCGCCGGCGACCAGTCCGACACGGGTCTTCGTCTTGCGTGCCACGGTGAAGCCCTCCTGAGGGGGTCAAGGGAGGATGCCGGGAAGTTTTCGGACAAAAGTATAGATCTTTTCCGAAACCTCACCATAGGGCGCGCAGCCAGGTCTTCGCCGCACTTCGGCCTATGTCCTTTGGGGGCCGGGGGAGTGGTGGCGGGGCGGGTGGGGTCAGGGGCGTAGCGTGCGGTCCAGGAAGTCCACGATCGTACGGGTCAGCTCCAGTCGGTGGTCCGAGAGCGCGTGGTCGGTCTGGAAGAGGTGGTGCTCCAGGTGCGGCACCGGATGTGACTCGAAGGCCCGTACCAGCGGATGATGGTGCGTTTCGGCCGGCGTGACGGGGTCGCGCCCGGTCCCGATGAGCAGCACAGGGCGGTCGGCCAGGCGCGGGGCGAGCGAGGCCAGGCTCCACTCCCGGCCGTTGGCCTCCATCTCGGCCACCAGCGCCGCACCGCTGGTGTCGCGCAGCGGCAGCAGCTCGCCCTCGAAATCCTGTACGTACGCCGCCCGCACCGCCGCATCCGCGAGGCAGGCGGCGGCGGCTACGCCCGCGTCGAAGGCCGCCACCGAGGCGACCGCGCGGACCGCCGGATCGGCGGCGGCCGTCATCAAAGCCGCGAACCCGCCCATGCTGTGCCCCACCACGCCCAGCCGCTCCGGGTCCAGCCGGGAGTCCCGGCGTACCGCCTCCACCACGCGGGCCGCGTCCTCCAGGACGTGCCGCCACGAGTAGGACCCGCCCACGCCCCACGAGCCCCGATAGTGGAACACCAGCGCCCCGTAGCCCGCCCGCCGCAGCGCCTGGGCCAGGTCGAAGTTGCGCTCGTTCCCCGGAAATCCGTGCAGGAGCACCACGATCGGATGGGGCCCTGGGCCGGCCGGGAGGTGCAGGACGCCGAGCAACTGTTCGCCGCCGCTGTCGAACGTCACCGCCGGCGTGCTGGCAGGCGGCGTGAGAGTGCTGGAGGCGTTGGCCACGCGAGTCTCCGTCCATCATCGAACTGATCGGTTCGGTGAGGAATTTAGCAGAGAGTTGGGACCGTCCGGTACCATCTACGCATGCCCGTACCAAAAGGCGCCTCGCTCGACCCCGCCCAGACCCGGGCCACGATCCTGCGCGCCGCCACGACCCTGCTGTACGAGCGGGGGCTCGACGGCGTCGGGGTGGCGGAGCTGTGCGCGAGCGTCGGCGCGTCCAAGGAGACGCTCTACCGGCACTTCGGCTCGAAGGACGGGCTCGTCCAGGCCGTGCTCGAGGCCCGCAGCGACCACGTCGTGCGCTGGCTGCGGGAGGCGGCGGACGGCGCGGGCGACGACCCCGCCGACCAGCTCGCCGCGGTCTTCGACGCGCTCGGGAGCTGGTACGCCGAGCCCGCCTTCCGCGGTTGCGCGATCGTCAACGCCTCCACCCAGTGGCACGACGGCCCTCCGCGGACAGTCGCCGCCCGGCACCTCGACCGCCACCTCGACCTGCTGACCGGCATCGCCCGCCAGGCCGGCGCCCGTGATCCGGAGGCCCTGGGCAGGCAGCTGCTCATGCTGGTGGAGGGCGCCACCGTGCTCGCTGACCACCGCGGAGAGGGCGAGGCCGCCGAGCTGGCCAAGCAGGCGGCCCTCGCCTTGCTGCGGCAGGCCCTTCAGACGCCCAGGGTCCCGTCCCTCAGCGGCCGGTCCACTTGATCTCGTACGGCTTGAGCGCGTACTCCTTGCCGTCCACGGTCGTGGTGACCTGGGCGTCGGCGGTGTTGACCAGCAGCAGCTGCTGGGGCTGGGCCAGCACCCTGACCTTGGCGTCCGACGAGGTGACAGGCTCCAGCTCGGCGTCGGCGGGGAACCACTTGACGAAGTTCGCCAGCAGCTTGCCGGTCGCCGTCTCGGCGCCGCTCCGCGGGTCCCACAGGCACGCCGGGCAGTCTTTGTCCTTGGTCTGCGGGTTCCAGTACAGCGCCGTGGCGGCGCCGCTCCGCGCGAACTCGATCATCGAGGCGGCCTGTACGGCGAGCCGCTTGGGCTCCGGCCACGTGGTGCCGTCCTCGGGTACGAAGTACCACTCCGACCACCAGACCGGCAGGTCGCCGACCTTGTCGCGCAGCCACTTGGTGACCGCGCTGAACTTCTCCAGCGCCCCGAACTCGTCGGGCAGCAGCTCGTGGGCGTCGGTGGGCGAGGCGCCGTCGACCACGACGAAGTCGGCGCCCTTCTTGTGCTTGAACCAGTAGTCGAAGGCGTCCAGGGAGTTCTGGTTGACGACCCCCCACTCGCCGCGCAGCGCGGAGTCGCCGTCCCTGTTGCTGTCGAAGCCGAGGTAAGGGCCGCCGATCTTGGCGTCGGGCCGGGCCTGCTTCACCGCGGCGTACACCTTGTTGTACAGCTCGGTGTAGCCCTTGTAGTCCGCGGGCTTGGCGTGGTCCCTCCAGAAGCCCTTCAGCTCATTCCAGACCATGAAGTACTTGACGTCCGTGTACCTCGAGGCCACGGCCGCCGCCAGCTTGGCGAAGTCGTCGAAGTGCTCGGGGTAGGGGGCGTCCTCCAGGTGCTCTCCCCACGCCGAGTCCTCGGTGGGGCCTTGGGGGCCGCCCTTCATCCAGTCGGGGGCGCAGCAGAGCGTGATGACGGGGACGGCGCCGGACTCCTTCATGAGGTTCAGCCGGCTGTCGAGGTCCTCCCAGTAGTACTGCCCCGGATATGGCTCGGGGTTGAGCGCGCCGAAGCCCATGATGTGCTGGTTCTGCAGCATCGGGGTCTGCGACAGCCGCCCGGAGACGTCCTGCTCGAAGTCCGGGTTGATGTTGTTGGCGCTGACGCCCGTATGGGTGAAGCCCCAGCGCGGCCAGCCCTCGTCCACCTGCGGCCGCTTCGCCGGCGCCGGCTGGGACTCGGCAGGGGGCTGCTGCTGCTGCTCTTGCTGGGCTCCAGTAGTCCCCTGCTCCGCCCGGTCGGCGAAGGAGCAGCCCGTCACGACCAGCGCAACGGCCGCCGATAACGCGGCCGCCCGGCCGAGCCGCCCCCAGATCGATCCCCCGCTAGTCGATGCCACCCGAATCTCACCCGATCCTCGCCACCGTCATGCCGCCTGTAGCGTTCCACGGGTGGCGTAAAAGGGGCACATCGCGAGCGGGGTTCACAGCTAATCGTTATCGTTCTGTCCGGCGAAGTGCCCAGCATTGTCTGCCGCCCACTCGGCGAACGTCCGCGCGGGGCGGCCGAGGATCTTCGCCACCTCCTCGGTCACGGGCTCGGGGACGTTCCTGATGTACCTGGCCAGCAGGCCCCGCACGAATGTCTCGGGCATCCCGTTCCTGACCATGCCCTGCTCGAGCACCTCCGGCGGGACCTCCTGAAAGCGCAGCGGCCGGCCGATCGCCTCGCCGATGACCGTCACCATCTCCTCGTGGGACAGCGACTGCGGGCCCGTCAGCTCCACCTTCCGCCCTGCCAGGTCGTCGGTGAGCAGCGCGTGAGCTGCCACCTCCACCAGGTCCCGATCGTCCAGCGGCGACTCCCGGAACGACGCGGCCACGTACCGGACCGTGTCGCCCATGCGGATCTGCGGAGCCCATGCCTGGACCGAGTTGGAGGCGAAGGGGCCGGCCCGCAGGCTGGTCCAGCTCAGGCCGCTGGCGATGGCGGCGGACTCGGACTCCTTGTTCCTGTCGCCGCGGTAGCGGGAGGGCTGCTCGTCGAGCGGGTCGTCGACGTTGATCGCCGACAGGGCGACCACTCGCGTCGCGCCGCCTTCCTTGGCGAGGGCGAGCAGCTCGTCCGCGGACTCGCCGATGACGCGCGAGTGCAGGAAGACGGCGGTGACGCCGTCCAGGTGGCGGGCGAGCGTGCCCGGCCTGGACGGGTCTCCTTCGACGACCTCCACTCCCGCGGGGAGCCCGGCGTCGTGCGGAGCGCGGCTGACGGCGCGGACCGCGGCGCCCTCCGCGACGAGCAGCTCGACCAGTGGGCGCCCGAGAGCGCCGGTCGCTCCGGTCACCAGAATCGTGTTCTCTGTCATGCCTTCTGAGAGCGGGACCGGTGACCGGAGTGTGACAGGTGCCGGCGAATGTGACGCACGCCTCAGACGTACCCGGTCGAGCCGTCGGGGCGGATGGGAAGGACGCGTTCCCAATGCACGTAGTCGTCGGTGCGCAGGGCCGACTCGTCGACCTCCACACCCCAGCCGGGCCGGTCGGGCCGCAGCTCCAGGTAGCCGTCCACCGGCACGTACGGGTCCGGGCACCACGTCGTGTCGTCCGGCTTGTACTCCAGCAGCTTCAGCCCGTGATGAGCGGCCGCGAAGTTGGGGGGGGCCCCCCCCGGCCCGCCCCGCGGGCCCGGCGCGGGCCCGGCGCCGGGGGGGGGGGCGCGAGAAAGGGAGAAAACCCACGAGAAAAAAACAAAAAAACAATATAATATC
>NZ_JBFAMX010000184.1:0-17954 GCF_040659615.1 Nonomuraea sp. NPDC049784 | reverse complement strand
TGCCGATGTCCCTGCTCGGGCCGACGCGGGCCGCGCCGCCGCCGATCACGGCGTCCTCGGCCTCGTACGTGTCGTACGGCATGTTCGCGCCGCGGCCGACGAAGAGCGGCAACTCGCTGGTGTTGTTGGCGCGCTTGACCGGAAGCTCGTTGGGGTCGTCGGCGAGCACGGTCTTGATCGTGTACTTGCCGTTGGCCGCGGTCCACGTCCCCAGGTTCACCGGGCTCGTGGTGGCGCCCGGGGCGATGGCTCCGCCGGCCGAGCCGGTCAGGGTCTTGACGACCGTGCCCGAGTCGTTCGTGACGGTGAGCGTGACGCCGTGGGAGCCGCCGCTGGAGGCGACCGTGCCCTGGTTCTTGATCGCCACCGAGAACGTCACCGTGTTGCCCGCGGCGGGGTTGCCGGGCGTCCAGGCGACAGGGGAGGCGATCAGGTCGGCCGTGTCGACCGGCTTCACGGTCAGCGTGCCGGTGGCGGTGTTGTTGGCCTCGTTCAGCTCGATGACCTTGTCGTCCTCGTCCACCTTGGCGGAGAGCTGGTAGGTCCCCGCGTCCCTGGTCCCGATATTCGCGGACACGGTGGTCGACGCCCCTGCGGCCAGCGCGCCCACGCCGGCGCTGCCGACCTTGGTGCTGCCCGCGTAGAAGTTCACGGAGGTGGCGGCGGAGCCCGCGGTGCCCGCGTTCTTGACCGTGGCGGACAGCGTGACCGCGTCGGTCTCGACCGGCGCTGCCGGGCTCGACGTGAGATTGCTCGCGGTCAGGTCGGGGTTGGCCGACGCGGTGCCGAAGATCTGGAACTCGGCCACCTGCCCGCCCGGCGCGCCGGAGTTGGCGGTGATCTGCAGCCGGACTTCGGCGACCTTGGCGGTCACCGGGATGGTCACCGAGTTCCCCGTGGCCGGGTCGAAGGTGTACGTGGCGGAGGAGACGAGGTTGGTGAAGCCGGTGGCGCTCTGCTCACGGCCGAGGACCTGGATGGTCTGGGCGCGCCTGGCCCAGGCGGGGTCGGGGTTGAGCTTGAGCGTGATCGAGGTCAGGTCGGCGTTGGCGCCGAGCTGCACGGTGAGGGTGTTGGGGTAGGTGGCGCCTTCCCAGTACGTCTGGAGGTTGTTGTCGTTGGCGTTGGCGGCCACGTACGTGTGGGTGTGCGAGGACTCGGTGATCGGCTTGCCGAGGGCGAGGTTGGTGCCGTCGCCCGGCGGCGGGTTGTCCGGCGCGCTGCCCCACACCTCGAGCTCGGAGACCTGGCCCGCCGGCCAGCCGGTGTTCGCGGTGATCTGCAGCCGGACGTAGCGGGCGGTCGTGGCCGTGAAGGTGATCGTCGCGGTCGGGTTGAACGTGTACGTCGCCGAGGCGACGATCGTGCTGAAGCCGGAGCCGTTCGTGCTGCCCTGGACGGTCAGCGTCTGGGTGCGGCTCGGCCAGCTGGTGGGCAGCTTGAGCACGAGCTTGTTGACGCTCGCGCTGACGCCCAGATCGACCTGGACCCATTGCGGGAAGGCGTTGTTGGCCGATTCCCAGTAGGTGGCCTGGTTGCCGTCGGTGACGTTGGCGGCGGTGTAGACGTCGGTGAAGCTGCTGGCGGTGGCGGTCTTGCCGGCCGCGAGGTTGGTGTCGGCCGCCGCGTACGCGGGTGCGGCCAGGAGTCCGATGACTAACGAAAGGGCGGCTAACAGTGCTCTCATGGGGGTGGCCCTTCGAGTAAGGCGGATGGCCGAACCATAGGATGTCGAGCAGATAGCCGCAATATTTCGACGATATTTCGCAAGCATTTGACTGACACGAGTCGCGCGAAGTAGCGACTCCCGGCTGGTCAGGAAGCGGCCGGACGTGGGAAGTCCGCCGTGGACGCCCTGCAAGGCGCGACGTCTTATCCACGTAAGCCATTGCAAGCGCTTGCGTCGAAGGCCGTATAGTTTGCGCATGACGCGACGACTCGCAGAGGTGGCCAAGAAGGTCGGAGTGAGCGAGGCGACCGTGAGCCGTGTGCTCAACGGCAAGCCCGGGGTGTCCGACGCGACCCGCGAGGCCGTGCTGACCGCTCTCGACGTGCTCGGCTACGAACGACCGACCCAGCTGCGCGGCGATCGGGCCCGGCTGGTCGGCCTCGTGCTCCCTGAGCTGCAGAACCCGATCTTCCCCGCCTTCGCGGAAGTGGTCGGCGGGGCGCTGGCCCAGCAGGGGTTCACCTCTGTGCTGTGCACCCGCACGGTCGGCGGCGTCTCCGAGGCCGACTACGTGGACCTGCTGCTCCAGCAGCAGGTCAGCGGCGTCGTCTTCGCCGGCGGCTTCTACGCCCAGGCCGACGCCTCGCACGGGCACTACGAGCTGCTGCACGAGCGCAAGCTGCCCACCGTGCTGGTGAACGCGGCCGTCCAGCACCTCGACTTCCCGCAGGTCTCGTGTGACGACGTGGTGGCCGCCGAGATGGCCCTGGCCCACCTGCGCGCGCTCGGCCACGAGCGGGTCGGCATGGTGCTCGGGCCCAAGGACCACATGCCGTCGCGGCGCAAGCTGGAGACGTTCCAGGCGGAGGGTGGTGACCCCGAGCTGGTCGAGCACACGATGTTCTCGCTGGAGGGCGGGCACGCGGCCGCCGCCCGGCTGGTCAGGCGCGGCGTGACCGGAGTGATCTGCGCCAGCGACCTGCTCGCGCTCGGCACCGTCAGGGCGGCCCGCCGCGCGGGACTCGCTGTGCCCAGGGACATCTCGGTCATCGGCTTCGACGACTCCGCGCTGATGAACTGCACCGACCCCCCGCTGACCACCGTCCGCCAGCCCATCGACGCCATGGGTCGGGCCGCCGTGGACCTGCTGGTCGCGCAGATCGACAAGGCCGTGGTGCCGGCGGACGAGCTCCTCTTCGAGCCCGAACTGGTCGTCCGCGCCTCCACGGCCCGAGCCCGCACCTGATCCCGCAGCCACGCCCGTCTCATCGCCCGCGCGCACTCGACGCGGGCACGTCCCCTCCTGCCGCCCGCGCGCACGCCTGACGCCACCGGCCCGCGCCCCCTCCGGCCGTTCCCGGCCCCAATCGACCCTGGCCCCGCGCCCCTCCCATGCGACAGGACCCCGCCCCGTGCGCAGGGTCAGGGCCTCCAGGCCACGTCCCCTTCCCGAAGGGACACCAGCCCCGTGCGGAGGGGCGGGGCCGTCACGAAGGTCAATGTGACGCAGTCGTTATCTTGCAATATGAAGTTGAAATATTGCGCACTTCGGTCCGCGATCCTATGGTGTGGACACCTCGCATCAGAAGGGTCAGATCATGCGGAGATCCACCGGACTCTTGCTCGTATCCGTGCTCGGCATCTCGGCCACAGCCTGTGGCTCCAGCGAGCCCGCCACCCCGTCCGCGGGCGGTGCCAAGGCCGTGACGATCACGGTGGCGTGCCAGCCCGCCAAGTCCGCGCCGAAGGAGCGGCAGGCCTGGGACGACGACGTGGCCACGTTCATGAAGGCGCACCCCGGCGTGACGGTCAAGAGCACGGACCAGCAGCCGTGCTTCGACCCCAAGACGTTCGGCCCCAAGCTGGCCGGCGGCCAGATGGAGACCGTCTTCGTGGTGCCCGTGACCAACTACAACGACGTCATCGGCCAGGGCCAGGCGCTCGACATCTCGCAGTACACCAGCAGCATCAAGAACTGGAACGACCTGCGCTCCGACGTCCGCGAGCTGGTCACCAAGGACGGCAAGGTGTACGGGGTGCCGAACGTCCACTACAGCGTCGGCCTGGTCTACAACCGCGCCCTGTTCACCAAGGCCGGGCTCGACCCCAGCAACCCGCCCAAGACGTGGGCCGAGGTCCGTGACGCGGCCAAGAAGATCGCCGCGCTCGGCGCCGGCTACGTCGGCTACGGCGAGTACTCCGGCGGCAACACCGGCGGCTGGCACTTCACCCAGGCCATCTACGGTCGCGGCGGCAGCATCCTGACCCCCGACAACAAGAAGGCCGCGTTCAACTCGCCCGAGGGCAAGGCCGTGCTGCAGAACCTGCACGACATGCGCTGGACCGACAACAGCATGGGCAACAAGCTCCTGGTCGGCTGGGAGTCGCTGATGATGGCGATGGGCAGCGGCAAGGTCGGCATGATGCTGGGCGCGCCCGACGTGGTCACCGACGTGGTCAACAAGTTCAAGGGCAACGTCGCCGACTACGGCATCACCGGATTCCCCGAGGCCAAGGCGTCGCTGAGCGGCGGCGAAGCGTTCATGGTCAACCCGAAGGCCACCCCCGAGGAGGCCAAGGCGGGCCTGGAGTGGGTCGACTTCCGCTTCAACACCGCCGGCAAGGGCCGCTTCGACTTCGCCCGGGGCAAGGCCAACGGCAACCCGGTCGGCGTGCCCGACAACGACGTCTACGGCGACTCGGCCACCGGCAAGGCCATCCAGGCCGACCGCGTGACGAACGCCTCGTTGCCGGTCCAGAACTACGAGCCGTACGTCCAGGCCGCCGCGACCATCCCGCCGAAGGCCGAGCCGGTCCACGCGCAGGAGTTGTACGCCATCCTCGACGTGGTCATGTCGGGTGTGCTGAGCCGCAAGGACGCCAACATCGACCAGCTTCTGGCGGACGCCGAGACCAAGGCCAACTCCATGCTGGCGGCCAAGGGCTGACCTTATGGGGATCTTGAGGCGCAATCTGACGGCCTACGGGTTCCTCTGCGCGGCGCTGTTCTGCTTCACGGTGTTCGCCTGGTATCCGATGGTCAGGGAGTTCATTCTGAGCTTCCAGAAGACCGACCTGATCAACCCGCCCACCTGGGTGGGGCTGGACAACTTCAAGGCGGCCGTTCAGGACCCGGCCTTCGGCGAGGCCTGGCTGAACACCGTGGAGTTCACGCTGCTCGCGCTGCTGTGCGGCTATGCCGTGCCGTTCGTCGTCGCGCTCGTGCTCAACGAGTTGCGTCACGCCCGGGCCTACCTGCGGTTCGTGGTCTACCTGCCGGTCATGCTGCCGCCGATCGTCGCGGTGCTGCTGTTCAGGTGGTTCTACGATCCGGGGCCCGGGCTGTTCAACCAGATCCTGGACCTCCTCCACCTGCCGCCGCTGGCCTGGCTGGACTCGTCGTCGACCGCCCTGATCTCCCTGGTCCTCGTCTCGACCTGGATGAACATGGGCAGCGCGACGCTCATCTACCTGGCGGCGCTGCAGAACATCCCGCCCGAGTTGTACGAGGCCGCCGAGCTCGACGGGGCCGGGATCTTCAAGCGGATCAGGCACGTCACGATCCCGCAGACCCGGCTGATCCTGCTGCTCATGCTGATGCTGCAGATCGTGGCGACCATGCAGGTGTTCATCGAGCCGTACATGCTGACCGGCGGCGGCCCGGAGAACGCCACGGTCTCCGTCGCGTACCTGATGTACCAGTTCGCCTTCTCGCAGATGAACTACGGCCAGGCGGGCGCGCTCGGCATGATGCTCATGCTCGCGCTCCTCCTCTTCGCGGCCCTCCAGCTCAGGACGACCCGTGAGGACAAGGCATGACAGCGACTCAGCACAAGCGGGCGCCGGTGTCCGAGCCGGCTCGGAGGGCGAGGCCGAGGAACCGGCGGAGGTCGCCGAAGCCGATCCAGGTGCAGTTCCGCACGATCGTCTCGCCGCACCAGCTCAACAGCAGGTGGGGCAGGCGGATCTACTGGCTCGTGCTCGTCGCCGTCGTCGTGATCTTCACGCTGGCCTTCGTCTTCCCGCTCTACTGGATGGTCACCGGCGCCATGAAGACGCCGGAGGAGATCGCTGAGATGCCGCCGACGCTCGTCCCGGCCGACCCGTCGCTGGGCGCGTTCTTCGAGGCGTGGGACCTGTTCGACATCGGCACGCTGCTGGCGAACACCGCGTACTACGCGCTGGGCGCCTGGCTGTTCTCCATGGCGGTGGACGTCACGGCGGCGTACGCGCTGTCGAAGCTGCGCCCGATGTTCGGCAACATGATCCTCGGCGCGATGCTGGCCACGCTGATGATCCCGCCGATGGTCATCCTCATCCCGCTCTACGTCACCATCGTGGACCTGGGGCTGCTCAACAACGCCTGGGGCCTGTGGTTCCCCGCGGCGGCGAACGGCTTCAACATCTTCCTGCTCAAGCGGTTCTTCGACTCCATCCCACGGGAGCTGATCGAGGCGGCGCAGATCGACGGCGCGGGCCCGCTGAGGGTGCTGTGGTCGGTCGTGCTGCCGGTCTCCAGGCCGATCCTGGGCGTGGTCTCCATCTTCACGATCGTCACCGCGTTCAAGGACTTCGTCCTGCCGCTGCTGGTCATGACCGACAGCGACAAGATGACGATCAGCGTGGGCCTGTCGCAGACGGCGGGAGCGGTGACCCAGAACCAGGTCATGGGCGGTCTGGTCATCGCCGGCATCCCGATGATCATCGTCTTCTTCATCTTCCAACGGCACATCATGGCGGGCCTCACCGCCGGAAGCATCAAGGGATAAGCGCATGTCGCAAACGTGGTGGCGGGGGGCCGCGATCTACCAGGTCTACCTGCGTAGCTTCGCCGACGGGAACGGTGACGGGGTGGGCGACCTCGCCGGCCTGCGCTCCCGCCTGCCGTATCTGAAGGATCTAGGGATCGACGCCATCTGGCTGAACCCGTGGTATCCGTCGCCGATGGCCGACGGCGGCTACGACGTGGCCGACTACCGCGACATCGAGCCGGTCTTCGGCACGCTGTCCGAGGCGGAGCGGTTCATCGAGGAGGCACACGAACTCGGCATCAAGGTCATCATCGACGTGGTGCCGAACCACAGCTCCACGGAGAGCGCCTGGTTCAAGGAGGCGCTGGCGAACCCCGCCGCCAGGGACCGCTTCTGGTTCAGCGACGAGCCGCTCAACGACTGGCAGTCGATCTTCGGCGGCTCGGCCTGGACCCAGGTCCCCGACGGCCAGTGGTATCTGCACCTGTTCGCTCCGGAGCAACCGGATTTCAACTGGGGCAATCCGGAGGTCCACCAGGAGTTCGAGGACGTGCTGCGCTTCTGGTTCGACCGGGGCGTGGACGGCGTGCGCATCGACTCCGCGGCCCTGCTGATCAAGTCGGACACGAGTTACGAAGACCTCGACGAGGTCCACGACGTCTACCGTCGGTGGCGCGAGGTGGCCGACGAGTACGGCGAGCGCATTCTGATCGGGGAGGTCTGGCTCCCCGATCAGGAGCGTTTCGCGCGTTACCTGCGCCCCGACGAGCTCCAGACGGCCTTCAACTTCGACTTCCTGTCCTGCCCGTGGGACCCGGCGGAGCTGCGCAGGGTCATCGACCTGACCCTCGCCACCCACACGCCCATCGGCGCCCCGCCGACGTGGGTCCTGTCGAACCACGACGTGACGCGCCCGGTCACCCGGTACGGCCGCGAGGACACCGCGTTCGAACACGGAGGCCGCCTCCACGGCACCCCGTCCGACCTGGAGCTGGGCTACCGCCGGGCGAGGGCCGCGGCCCTGCTCGCGATGGCGCTCCCCGGCTCGGTGTACGTCTACCAGGGCGAGGAACTGGGCCTCCCGGAGGTGGAAGACCTCCCGGACGAGCTCCGCCAGGACCCGATGTACGTCCGGTCGGGCGGGACGAACGTGGGCAGGGACGGCTGCCGCATCCCGTTGCCCTGGTCCGGCGACGAGCCCCCGTTCGGCTTCGGGGCCGGCACGCCGTGGCTGCCGCAGCCGGAGAGCTGGCGCAAGCTGACGGCCGAGGCGCAGCGCACGGACCTGGGCTCGATGCTCAACCTCTACCGCACCGCTCTGGGCCTGCGCCGAGACCTGCTGGGGGACGGCACTCTGACCTGGCTCCCGCTGGGCGACGAGGTCCTGGCCTTCACCCGCGACTCGGGCCTGACCTGCGTCACCAACCTGAGCCCTGATCCGGTGCCGCTACCCGCGGGTCGGCTCCTCCTCGCCAGCGGCCCGCTGGAGGAAGGCATCCTGCCCACCGACACCACGGCCTGGCTCACGCGGGACTGACCGCAGCGCGACCAGCCCGGCGGCGGCCAGCGCGAGGCACAACCACGCGAACCAGTCGCCGAAACGGGCGTAGACGGTGGGCCCGGGACCCGAGGGCACGTCGGCGAAGGCCACGACGAACGGCTGCCGCGTGCTCTCGGTGTCCCGCTCGGTCAGCACTCGGCCCCACGGGTCCGAGATCATCGGCGTGCCCCACTGCGCCGCCCAGGCCACCGAGAGCCCGGTCTCCACCCCGCGCAGCAGCCCCATCCGGCTGTGCTGCCAGCCGTTGCCGAACTCGTCGGCGGCCGGCACGGCCATCAGGCGGGACCCGGCTCGGGCGTAGTCGCGGATCGGCGCGGGGAAGTTGAGGTCCATGCAGTTGGCCAGGCCGACGTGGTCACGCGCAAAGACGAGCTTGTCCCCGCGCCGGAACGGCGCCCCGGGCGCGAAGTGCCACTTCGTGTAGTAGATCGGCGCGGATCCGCCTGCCGGGAGGTCCACCGAGTAGTTGTACTTGATCTCCGGAGTCGTGTGGACGACTCCGATCACCACATCGATGTTCCGATCTCGGGCGATCTCGCGCAGCGGCGCGAGCGCCCGGTCCAGGCTCGCCTCGTCGGTGCCCAGCGTGCCCTCGGGCAGCACCACCGTGTCGATCCCCACGGGCAGCCCGGCGATCTCCTTCACGTACTCCCAGATCAGCGCCTGCGCGTCCGGGCTCGCCGCGTCGGGTGCCCACTGGTAGCGGCTGGCCGACATCACCGCGACTCCCCGCCAGGCGGTCGAGTCCGCGCCGGCCAGCCGCACGGCCCCGAAGACGAGCGTGAGCAGGCACACGGCAGCCCCCACCAAGCCGGTACGCAGCCGCGCCGCAGAGGCCGCCCCCGGCCACAACACCGCCGCGAGGGCGGCCGGCGCCAGCAGCACCGCGAACTCCACGCCCCAGGCGCCGGTCACCGAGGCGATCTGGGTCACGACGGGCACGTCGGCCACGGAGGTGGCGAACGGCCAGATGATGCCCGTCGGGTTGGTCAGCACGGTCAGGTACATGAACGCCACCCACAGGGCGGGCGGCGCGCACGCGGCGAGCAGCAGCAGCCCGCGCCGGCCGAGCGCCCTGAAGAGCCAGACCACCAGCCCGAACAGCAGCGAGGAGCCGACGATGATGCCGATCCCGATGGGCAGCGGCACCGACGGGGTGCGCAGGAAGAAGTTCAGCTGGTTCGTCAGCCCCAGCAGGTAGGCCAGGAACGCGAGGGCGAAGGCCGCCTTGGCGCTCACCCGCGGCGCCAGCAGCAGCACCGGTAAGGGAGCCAGCCAGGTCAACGCCGGAATCGGCGCGAAACCCGTACCGAAATAGAGGAGCACGGCCGACAAAGCCAGCGCACCCAGCTTGATCACCATGTATACACCGTAAACAGCGAGGTATACGGTGTCAACGTCGGCCGCTCAGGCGGCGCACAGGCACGTGACGAACGCCTCCACCAGCGTCCGCACGGCCTGCCGCCGGTCGCTCCGCCGCCAGACGACGGCGAGCCTGCTCGGCGGCAACCCCGCGACGGGCCTGCTGACCACGTCGTCGCGCCGGTAGAGCTCGGCGTTCCCGGCCGAGACCAGCACCACGGCCCGCCCGGAAGCGACCAGTTCGAACGCCTCCTCGGCCGTCTCCGCCTCTGCCCCCACGACCGCCGGCTTCGAGCGCTGGTCGTTGGCCAGCCAGAAGTCCCGCATGGGCCCGGCCGAGACCGGTAGCGCCACGAACGGCTCCTCGGCCAGGTCGGCGAGCGTGACCTCGGACTGTGTGGCCAGCGGATGGACCGTGGGCAGCGCCACCCAGCGCTCCTCCGTGCTCACCACCGTCCACTCGTACTCGCCGTGGCCGGGCATGGGCAGCCACGCAACGGCCACATCCACCTGCCCGTCACCCAGCCCGACCGTGGGATCGCCCCACGCCACCTGCCGGAAGCGCAGGTCCCAGCCGGGCAGCGCACACGAGATGGACGGAACGAGCCCGCGCCCGATCCGCGTCTGGAACCCGACGACCAGCGTCCGGTCCTCGCGCGCCGCCGCCACCGCCCGCTGCGCGCCCTCCCACTGCTCGATGATCCGCCGGGCCTCAGGCAGCAGCGCCGCTTCACCGGTCACGTCCTGGACGTCACCGGCGGCTACTTCCTCGGCCCGCGCGGGGGCGTGGTCCCGGTCTAACGGGTGGCGCCGCTGGGGTCGCGGAGCCACGCCTGTAGCGCCGCGTCGGCGTCGGCGGCGAGAGAGGGCAGCCGCAGCCCCCCGACGAGCATCCACAGAGTGCCCTGCAGCCCGCGCGCCGCCAAAAAGTCCCGCAGGACCGAGTCCTCGGGATCATGCCCGTAGGCGCGTACGGCCGCCCGCCCGTCGAGCCGCCTCGTACGCAGCAGGCAGGCCAGATCCCACTCGACGGGCCCGGCCATGCTCTCTTCGAAGTCGTTCCAGAGCAGCCCGGCGGGGGTGGCGAGGAGGTTGCCGGGATGCGCGTCCCCGTGCACGGTTTGCGCCGACCGGCCCGCCAGCCGCCCGGCCAGGGCCGCGTGCGCGTCCCGCAGCCGGGCCAGCACGTCGGGCGGGACCTCCCCGTCGAGCAGTTCCAGCAGCCGCAGCGGCTCGTCGAGCACCGGCCCGAGATAGGGCAGCCCGCCGGGGAAACCCCGGAGCGCCTCGTGCAGCTCGGCGAGCGCCCGC
Organism: Nonomuraea sp. NPDC049784; assembly: GCF_040659615.1. Taxonomy (NCBI): domain Bacteria; kingdom Bacillati; phylum Actinomycetota; class Actinomycetes; order Streptosporangiales; family Streptosporangiaceae; genus Nonomuraea; species Nonomuraea sp. NPDC049784. Next base: position 7,300 of record NZ_JBFAMX010000184.1, on the reverse strand, counting down.
CCGGCCACCTCCGGGCTCATCTGATGGCCGGGATCGTGCTCGACGTGCGTCCAGAAGGAGACCGCGACCCCGTCACGCAGATGCGGCCCGGCGGGCAGCAGGTCGCTCGGCGGCACCACCGGCACGCCCTGCCCGTGCAGGTAGGACACGACGTCCAGCTCCCGCCTCAACGCGTCGGCGGGCCGCGCCCGCCCCAGCGCGGTCACGGTCGGCACACGCGCGACGACCGGCGCCGGGCGCAGATGGATCCGGAGGTTGAACGAGTCATTGAGTATCACCGGGTCCCGCACCTGGACGCCGTGCTCCTCGGCCAGCGAGACGGCGACGGCCAGGGCGGCGCTGTTGGAGACCATCTAGGCCGACTCCCGGATCACGAGCTCCGTGGGCATGATCACCGGATCCGTCGGTCCGCCCTCGAACAGGTTGAGCAGGAGCCCGACCATGGCCGCCGCCTGCTCGGCCACCGGGTGCCTGAGCGTCGTCAGCGGCGGCTCGGTGTATTTCGCCGCCTCGATGTCGTCGAAGCCCACCACGGCCACGTCGTCGGGCACCCGGCGCCCGGACTGACGGAGCGACTGCAGGGCCCCGACCGCCATCAGGTCGTTGGCCACGAAGACGGCGTCCAGGTCGGGATCGTCGCGCAGGAGCTGCCGCATCGCGACCGCACCCGACTCCCGCGTGAAGTCGCCGATCGCGACGATCGATCGGAGGTCGGAGTCGCGCAGCACGTTGCGGTAGCCGGCCAGCCGGTCCTGGCCGCCGATCATGTCCTGCGGGCCCGCGATCGTGGCGATCCTCCGACGCCCCGACTCCACCAGGTATCGGACCCCGGTCTCCGCCCCGCCCACGTTGTCGTTGTCGACGTACGGGATTTCCACCGGGACGGCGGGCCGCCCGTAGGAGACCACGGGGACGCGCAGGCGCGAGAGCGCGGACGGCAGCGGGTCGGCGCCGTGCATGGAGATCAGCATGACGCCGTCGACGTGCCCGCCCGCGATGTAACGCTCCACGCGGGCGTGGCTCTTGGCGGAGGAGGCCAGCAGCAGCACGACCTGTTTGTTCACCGCCTCGAGCTCCATCGACGCCGACCTGATCGCCGTGGAGAACATCGGGTCCTCGGAGAAGACCCGGGTGCCCGGCTCGCTGACGACCAGGGCGATCGAGTCGGTGCGCTGGGTGACGAGGCTGCGCGCGGCCGGGTTGGGCACGTAGCGCAGCTCGTCGATCGCGCGCAGCACGGCATCGCGGATGTGAGGCGCCACCGTCGTCTGGCCGTTGACGACCCGGGATGCGGTGGCGCGCGAGACCCCCGCCCGGGCGGCGACCGCCTCGAGGGTCGGGCGTCTCATGACAACACCAAGTGGGAGAGCACGGAAAAAATCTACAGGGCGTTCCTGCCGATGACGTCTCTGTACCAGAGAGCACTGTCTTTGAGCACCCTGGTCTGTGTCGCGTAGTCGACATGGACGATGCCGAACCGGCGCCGGTAGCCCTCGGCCCACTCGAAGTTGTCCAGCAGCGACCAGACCAGATATCCGCGCAGGTCCGCGCCCGCCTCGATGGCCCGGTGGACCTCGCGCAGGTGGCCGTCGAGGTACGCGACCCGCTCGGCATCGTGTACGCGCCCGTTCTCCACGACGTCCTCGAAGGCCGCGCCGTTCTCCGTGACCATGAGGCCGACCTGCGGATAGTCCCGCGACAGCCGTACGAGCAGCCTGGACAGGCCGTCCGGCACGATCGGCCAGCCCATCGCGGTCGTCGGCGCGTCCGCCGTGGCGAACCTGACGCCCTCCGAGCCTGGCCACGCAGCGTCGGCAGGCAGGCCGGGACCCGCCTCGACCACGCACGGGTTGTAGTAGTTCACGCCCACCAGGTCGATCGGCGCGTTGATCAGCGCGAGATCGCCGTCCTGGATGTGGTCCGTCCCGCCGTTGCGCGCCGCCGCCTCGAGAACCTCGTCCGGGTACGTCCCGAGCACGGCCGGATCGAGGAACTGCCTGGTCAGCAGCGCGTGGATGCGGTCCGCGACGGCCGCGTCCCCCTCGCCGGGCACCGCCGAGGGGTCGTTGACCTGGGCGGGGGTCAGCACCGGAGAGGAGTTGACCACCAGCATGAGGCTCCGTGCGCCGGACGAGCGCAGCCGGCGCGCGGCCAGCCCGTGGCCGAGCAGCAGGTGGTGCGCCGAGCGCAGGGCATCGGCCGGGGCGCGGCGGCCCGGCGCGTGCACGCCGTTGCCGTAGCCGAGGAAGGCCGACACCCACGGCTCGTTCAACGTGGCCCAGTCGCCCACCCGGTCCCCGAGCTTGTCGTGGACGGCCTGGGCGTAGTCGGCGAACCGGTAGGCCGTATCCCGATTTGTCCAACCACCACGGTCTTCGAGTGCTTGAGGGAGATCCCAGTGATAGAGCGTGATAAATGGCGAAATTTCGGCGGTGAGCAGCTCATCGACGAGCTTGTCGTAGAACGCCAGCCCGCGTGGGTTGATCGAGCCCGCGCCGTCCGGCTGGATGCGTGGCCACGCGACCGAGAAGCGATAGGCCGCCAGCCGCAGCTCGCGCATCAGCCCGACGTCGGCGCGGTAGCGGTGGTAGTGGTCGCAGGCCACGTCTCCGGTGTCGCCGTTCGCCACGTTCCCGGGGGTGTGGGAGAAGGTGTCCCAGATCGACTGGCCTCGCCCGTCCTCCTTGACCGCCCCCTCGATCTGATAGGAGGCCGTCGCGGCGCCCCAGACGAAGTCCTCGGGAAAGATCATCCCTTAACAGCTCCTTGCATGATTCCGCCGATGATCTGCCTGCCGAACAGTGCGAAGACGGCCACGAGCGGCAGGGTGCCCACCGCCGTGCCCGCGAGCCCCAGCACGTAGTCGTTGACGTACCCGCTGGCCAGCGTCGAGAGGGCCACCTGGACCGTCGGGTTGTCGGGGTTCAGCACGACCAGCGGCCAGAAGTAGTCGTTCCATGCCGACATGAACGTCAGCATGCCGAGCACCGCCGCCGCCGGGCGGGCGGCGGGCAGCACGACGTGCCAGAACAGCCCCCACGTCGAGCACCCGTCCACCCGGCCCGCCTCCAGCAGCTCCGTGGGCAGGGCGCGCGTCAGGTACTGGGTCATGAAGAACACGCCGAACGCGTTGACCAGCGCGGGCACGATCAGCGCGTAGGTGGTGCCGGTCCACTCCAGCTTCACCATGAGCATGTAGAGCGGGATGATGCCGAGCTGCGCCGGGACCATCATGGTGGCCACGGTGATCACGAGCATGATGTTCCTGCCCCTGAACTTCAGCTTGGCGAAGGCGAACCCGGCCAGCGTCGAGAAGAACATCACCGCGATGGAGATCGATCCGGCCACGATGACGGAGTTGACCAGCGCGAGCCCGAAGGGGACGGTGTCGAAGACCCGGGAGACGTTGGCGAAGAAGTTCCCGCCGGGGATCAGCGGCGGCGGCACCTCGGCCAGCGCCGAGTTGTGCCTGGAGGCCACCACGACGCTGTAGTAGAGCGGGAACGCCGAGAAGAAGGCCACCGCGATCAGGGTCAGGTAACGCAGCCTCATACCAGCCCGCCCTTCACCCTGCGGGTGATCAGGAAGTTGATCCCCGCGACGATCACCACGGCCAGGAACATCAGCCAGGACGCCGCCGAGGCGTAGCCGAAGTCGAACGTCGAGTTCGCGAAGCCCTGCTCGTAGACGAACAGCGCCAGGGTCTGGAACTGCCGGTCGGGCCCGCCGGTGGCGATGCCGCCCCCGCCGCCGCTGCTCTGCCCGAACAGCAGGGGCTCGGCGATGATCTGCATGGCGCCGATCGTCGAGACGATGACCACGAAGATGATCGTGGGCCGGATCATCGGGATCGTGATCTTGCGGAGCTGCCTGAAGCCGCTCGCGCCGTCGATGGTGGCGGCCTCGTACAGCTCGCGCGGCACGGCCTGCATGGCGGCCAGGAAGATCAGCGCGTTGTAGCCGGTCCAGCGCCACATGATCATCACGGACAGGGCGATGTGCGAGGTCGCGGTGCCCGCGGCCCAGTCGATGTTGCCTGCGCCGAACCACGAGAGAACCCAGTTGATCAGGCCGAAGTCCCGGCCGAAGAGCTGGCTGAAGATGACCACGACCGCCACCACGCTCGTGACGTTCGGCAGCAGAAGCGCGATCCTGAACAGCGTCTGGAAGCGCAGCCGCCGGTTGAGCAGGTGCGCCAGCCAGATGGCCAGCAGGAGCTGCGGCACGGTGGAGAGCACGCCGATGGACAGGGTGTTGAAGGTGGCGTTCCAGAAGTACCCGTCGCCGAGCAGCGTCGTGTAGTTGTCCAGGCCGATGAACGTCTGGGTCTCGGACAGCAGCGTCCACTCGTGCAGGCTCACCCAGGCCGTGTAGATCAGCGGGAACAGCCCGAAGGCGCAGAAGAGCAGGAAGAACGGGGCCACGTAGGCGTACGGCGACACCCTCACGTCGAGGGTGTGCCGCACGCCGCGCCTACGCCGCCGCGAGACCGCGAGGGGAAGGGTGCTCATTTGATCTTCTTGACGTCCTCGAGCACCTGGGCCCACGCCTCGTCAGGCGTCTGCTTGCCCTGCTCGACGCGGCCGAGCCCGTTGCCGACGGCGGTCCGGACGTCGGCCTCCTTGGGGCCGAGGTGCTGCGGCTTGAGCGCCTTGGCGGCGTCGGAGTAGATCTTGCCGATGGGGGCGTCGCCGAAGAACGGCTTGGTGAAGTTCTGGATCGACGGGTCGTCGTACAGGGCCGGGATCGACGGGAACGTTCCCTCCTCCTTGAACACCTTGGCCTGGTTGTCCTTCGAGGTCAGGAAGTCGATCAGCTCGGCCGCCTCCTTCGGGTGCTTGCTCTGCTTGGGCACCATCAGGTGTGAGCCGCCGCTGTTGCCCGAGCCGCCGGGCACGGTCGCGATGTCCCACTTGCCGGCCGCGTTCTTGGCCTGCTCCTGAATGAAGCCGGTCATCCAGGCCGGGCAGATGATCGTGGCGAACGAGCCCTTGGCGAAGCCGGTGTTCCACGGCGGCGAGAAGGCCGCCAGCTTGGCGGTCAGGCCGTCCTGCGTGAGCTGGTTGGACAGGTCCCAGGCCTGCTTCACGGACGGGTTCGAGTCCACGATGATGTTGTCCTGGGCGTCGTACAGGCCGACGGGCGCCTGGTTGACCATGGCGCGGAAGATCTCACCGGGGGAGTCCACGAACTTGGCCCCCGCCACGTTCGCCGCGGCGAACTTCTTGCCGGTCGCGATGTACTGCTCCCAGGTCGGCCAGAGGGCCGCCACCTCGGTTCTGTCGGCTGGCAGCCCGGCCTTCTTGAACAGGTCCTTGCGGTAGCACATGGCCAGCCCGCCCACGTCGGTGCCGAGCCCGAGCAGCTGCGTGCCGTCCTTGCTCAGGCCCTGCTGCCACTTCCAGTCGAGGTAGTCGGACTGCCGCTTGTCCAGCCCGTACTGCTTGAGGTCCACGAACTTGCCGGGCTGCGCGGTGAACGTGCTGATGTAGCCGACCTCGACCGCGGCGATGTCCCCCGCGCCGGCGTTCGTGGCCAGCCGCTTGACCAGATTGCTGTGGTGGTCGTTGAACTGCGTGATGTTCTCGACGACCTCGATTTGGGGGTGGGTCTTCTTGTACTCCTCGTAGAGCGGCTTGAAGCCGAAGTCGCCGAAGAGGTCGACGGTGAGCTTGATCTTCTCTCCCGGCTTCGGGCCGGCCTCGGTGGCGGTGCTCCCGCCGCCACCGCCGCACGCCGTGGCGAGGGCCAGCACGGACGCGGTGATTAAGGGCAGGCCGAGCCGCCGGATGCGAGGGGTCATCGCAAACCCTCCTGGATCAGGGCTAGGGGGATGGTTGAGAGAGCGCTCTCTCAGAGAGTCGCGGCCATCACGCCAGCCTGTCAACGGTGGCTAAATAACGATCCGGAGACCCGAGAGAGCGCGTTCAGGCGTTGAGCGCGCGGCCCGCCATGCGGGCGTACATGCGGCCGGGGCTCGGGGCCTTCGTGAGGAAGCCGGGCAGCACGGGCAGCTCCACCGCGAACGGGTCGAGCCGTTCGTACAGCTCGTTCGCGTCGGCGGGCCGGTCGTCCGGCCGCTTCTCCAGCAACTGCGACAGCAGCGTGTCCAGCTCGCGCGGCAGCCCCGGGATGGCCGGCGGGCGCTCCTTGACCTGCTGCTCGAAGACCACGTAGTCCGTGGGGCCGGTGAAGAGCTGGCGGCCGGTCAACATCTCGTGCAGGACGCAGCCCAGCGAGTACAGGTCGCTGCGCGGCTCGGCGACGCCGTGCTGGATCTGCTCCGGAGCCATGTACGCCGGAGTGCCCAGGATCTGCCCGATCCTCGTGAACGTGGTGACGTCCGCATCACGGAGCATGGCCAGCCCGAAGTCGAGCACCTTCACGCTGCCGTCCGGGCAGAGCATGAGGTTGGTGGGCTTGAGGTCGCGGTGGCAGATCGCCAGCGCGTGGGCCGCCGACAGCACGGCGCACGCCTGGGCGGCGATCGCGGCGGCCCACGACACGGGCAGCGGGCCGTGCTCGCTGACCACGTCGGCCACCGTGACGCCTTCGATGAACTGCATCACCTGGTAGAGCCGCTGCTCGTGCGTGCCGAAGTCGTAGAGGACCGGGGCGCCCGGATGCTCCAGCCTGGCCAGGATGCGGGCCTCGCGGATGAACCTGCGCTCCAGCTCGTGATCCGGCCCGCTGGGCAGCCTGAGCAGCTTCACCGCGACCCGGCGGTCGAGGTGGCGGTCATGTCCCGCGTAGACGGCGCCCATGCCGCCTTGCCCGAGAGGGAGGTCGTCGAGCTCATAGCGGTCGCCGATGACCATTCCGCCCCTCCCAGCAGCCTTCGGGAAAAAACTACACCGTTAGGACTGCGGGTGCAGGTGGCCGTCGGCGAGCCCGTCGAGGCCCAGCCTGATCAGCGTCTGCCCCAGCGTCGAGGTCTCGCGGATGGCGTCCTCCAGGACGGCGAGCTGCCGGAAGGCCTCGCCGTACGCCTTCTGCTCCTTCAGCGACAGGCGCGGCAGCCGGGTGCGGCGCACGTCGAACCTGCTGGAGCCGGTGGTCACCCGGCCGCCCGCGGCCCGCAGGAAGCCGGCCAGAAAGTCGGCGTCCAGCCTGCGCGCGTCCACCCGGTAGAGGGTCAGGTGAGGGCCGAGCATCGCGCCTCCGTCGGCCATCACCCGCACGCTGGAGTAGGAGGCCACCACGTCACCCGGGCGGATCGCGATCAGGCCCTGCTGCATGGTGGTGAAGCCGGACGGCGGGGTGCCGTTGAGCACGTCGTCGGAGGTGAGCACCGGCACGT
>NZ_JBFAMX010000183.1:0-17980 GCF_040659615.1 Nonomuraea sp. NPDC049784 | reverse complement strand
CAGGCGGTGCTGCGGCAGGCGCGCATGGCCGTGCAGCAGTACGCCGACCCGGCCTGGCGGCCCGAGGGCCTGGCGGCGCTGGCCGCGGAGCTGCGCTCGCTGCTCGGCACAGCCGCTCCCGGCTCCGACCACCAGCTCGCGTTCCTGCAGGCGTTCGGGCCGGTGGCCACCTCCGACGCGGACCTCGACCTGCTGCAGCGCATCCTGGACGGCTCCGAGGTCCCCGAGGGGCTGAGCGTGGACGCCGACCTGCGCTGGTCGCTCACGCACGCGCTGGTCGCCGGCGGGCGGCTGGGCGAGGCCGACATCGACGCCGAGCTGGAGCGGGACCCCACGGCGACGGGTGAGCGGTCGGCGGCGCTGTGCCGGGCCGCGATCCCGACGGCCGAGGCCAAGGCCGCCGCTTGGGAGCGGGTCGTGGGCGGCAAGCTGGCCAACCACATCGCTCGCACGACGATCTCGGGGTTCCAGGACCCGAACCACCCCGAGCTGCTGGAGCCGTACCGGGAGAAGTACTTCGCCGAAGTGGGGCGAATCTACCGGGAGTGGACGTTCGACCAGGCGTCGACGTTCGCGGTGGGGTGCTTCCCCGCGCTGCTGATCGAGCCGGAGACCGTGAAGGCGGCGGAGAACTACCTGGAGGCCGAGCAGCCGCCGCAGGCCCTGCGGCGGCTCATCCTGGAGGGCGCCGACGGCGTCAGCCGGGCGCTGCGTAACCGGGAGAAGGACGCCGCGTCCGCCTGACGCGCCGCTTTCGAGGGCCCCCGCCACCGGCGGGGGCTCTTCGCGCTCGAGGGAGTGTTCACCGAGTTGACCGTGGCACCTGAGGTGCGATGTTAGCCTCGGTTACGTGCTAGGCGCGGGGACCGCCCTCAACGATCGCTACGTGCTCGCCGGCCGCCTGGGCGGCGGTGGCATGGGCGAGGTGTGGCGTGCCGACGACACGGTCCTCGGGCGCGCGGTGGCGGTCAAGGTGCTCATGCCCGCGCTGAGCGAGAGCCCGACGTTCACCCAGCGGTTCCAGAACGAAGCCCGTGCCATGGCCACCCTCCGGCATCCGGGCGTGGTCGACGTCTACGACTACGGCATCTGCGAGGTCGAGGGCCGCCAGGTCAGCTTCCTGGTCATGGAATACATCCAGGGCGAGTCGCTCGACCGCGTCCTGCGGCGCGGCCCGCTCGGCCCCGCCGCCACCATGCGGCTGGTCGCGGAGGTCGGCGACGCGCTGGCCGCGGCGCACGCCCAGGGCATCGTCCACCGCGACGTCAAGCCGGCCAACCTCATGGTCAGGCCCGACGGCAGCGTGGTGCTCACCGACTTCGGCATCGCCCACTCGGTCTCGGCCGGCCATCTGACGGCGACGGGCACGATGCTCTGCTCGGCCGGTTACTGCGCTCCGGAGATGGCCACGGCCAGCGACGTGACGCCCGCGGTCGACGTCTACGCCCTCGGGGTGGTGGCGTACGAGTGCCTGACGGGGCAGCTCCCGTTCCAGGGCGACACACCCGTACAGATCATCTTCAAGCACCTCAACTCCCCCGTCCCGCGCCTGCCCGACGACGTGCCGGCCGGGCCGCGTCACGTGGTGTCGCGAGCGCTGGAGAAGACGCCCGACCGGCGCTGGCCGACGGCCACCGTGATGGCGGAGGCCGCGCGCAAGGCACTGGCCGCTCCGAACTCGCCGCCCACGCCGCGCCGCAACCGCACCGCGCGGGCGGTGCTCACCATGGCCGCCGCCGTGGTCGTGTCGGCGGCCGTGGCGGGCTCGGTCTGGCTGCGGCCCGCCCAGCCGACGACCACCGAGGAGGTGCCGCCGACCGTGGACGCCACCGTGGCCACCGCCTCCTCGCCGCCGCCGTCGAGCGTCACCCGGCCTTCCACGCCTCCGCCCAGGCGCGCCCCCACCCCCAAGCCGGCCCACAGCACGCCTGTGCCGAGCCCCAGCGCCACGGTCAGCACCACCCGGCCGACCAGGACGCCCACCCCCACGCCGACCACCTCGGAGCCCGAGCCGACCGAGGAGCCGACCACGGCCGGCCCCGAGGAGCCTCCATCCTCCGACCCCACGGTCAGCGGCCCGCCGGGGGAGATCCAGTGCATCCGTTCCCCGTGCCCATGACCATCCTCGACCACTCGCCGGTCATGAGAGAGTCATCGCGTGGACTCGACTCGTGACCTGCTCATCGCCCTTGCCCGCCGCTACGCCTTCGCCGATCTCGGCGCGCTCGCGCCGGCCGCGGAGATCGCCGAGGTGTGCGAGTTCGGCCACAGGTTGCTCTCACTCGACGCCGAGGACTTCGCGGCCGAGGCCAGGGGCGTCCCGGCCGACCTGCGGCGGCGCGCGCGGGCGTGCCACATGCCTCAGACGCCGCGCGAGCAGCCCCGCGGGGCGCTCGACTCCCTTCGGCCCGCGTACGGCCTGCTGCTCGAGGTGATCGCCGTACGATGGCACCGGCGCGAGCTGAGCCCGATGATCGCCGCGGTCCACATCGCCAGCGAATACCTGCCGCTGCTGGCCTTCGAGCCCCATCTCGGCCACGCCGGCGACCCCGCCCGCTGGCCCGAGGGGCTGAGCGCGCCGGGGAGCCGCTTCGGGGTGATCGGCGACCGGGAGTGCGACCACACCAAGTCTGAGCAGTCCGCCACCAACCGGACGCTGCGGGTGTCGACGGAGCCGGGCGAGGGCTGGCGCGCGTACTTCGACCGGCAGCACAGTCAGGTGGCCGGCGCGCTCGCCGTCTGCGTAGCCACCTGCCGCAACCCGTGCACGGCCATGGACTGGATCGCGTCCAAGCCGCGCGCCGACCTCCAGCTCCGCGCCCGCACGGCGCTCGCCTTCGCCGACACCCCGCTCGTCCGGTTGCGGCACGCGGCTCCCGTTGGGCACGGGTTCGGGGTGCCGTCGCCGGAGGAGGTACTGGACGCCTGGGAACGCAGCCGCGGCGTGCTCGACAAGAACGCCGTCGGGTCCTCGGCGCTCGAGGACGACGGGTTCCCTCTGCCCGGGCTGCCCGCGCTGTTCTCTGCCATCGCCAGCGCGCCGATCGAGCCGGCGACGCTGCTGGGCGGGGTCAGCGAGCACATCGTGAGGCTGCTCGAACGGCTCTGATCAGCGGCGGGCGGTGGCCTGTTCGCCGAGGGCGGCGATGCCGTAGAGCAGGCCTCCCACCAGGTCGCCCACGCTGAACGCCGTGGCCATCGACATCGCCGTCAACCGGCAGGCTCCGTCGGACAGCCGCCTCCTGGCGCGCTCCCCCGTCACGATCTCCAGGGCACGGCCGCGCAGGTCCACGAAGATCACGACGGCGTCGCCGGCCTCCTCTCCGAGGGCGGCGTGCAGGCGTTCGGCGAAGTGGCGGCGCGAACCCACCGGCTCCCCGAGGAACACCCCGAACCGGAGCCCGCTGCGCCGTTCGGCGGCGTGCAGGGCCCGCCTGACGTCGTCGGCCTGGGCGACGGTCAATCCTCGCATCGTCACCTCACCATCCGGCGGAGGCCCCGCCGACCTGCCTGCTGGGCTCGGCCGTCTCGGCGGCGGCCACCCAGTCGTGCTCGGGAACGTCCGCCCAGTGCGCCACCCGGTCGGCGAGCACCAGCTCCGAGGTGCTCACGCCGCGCTCGCTCCTGGACGGGCCGCCCAGCCACACGGGGCCGGACTCGATCCGGCGCTGGATCCCGCGCCCGGGCAGCATGACCAGCAGGCTGATCACCACGAACAGCCCCAACGACACCCCGATGAGGAAGAGCAGAATCTCGCCCGCGCTGTGCACACAAAAAACGTAATCCCGATGCGCGCCTCGGGCCAGACCCCGTTCTGGGAGTGTCCACAAGGTAAGATCAAATGTGAGACGACATCTCTAGAGAAGAATGTAGAACATACCCGCATAACGCGCGTGGAACACGATGAGCTGGGCCATAAAACTATGGACAGGGCAACACTAGGAATCGTTCCGATCTCCGAGCTACGGTGAGTTACGTGGACCCCGACAATCAGCGAGAAGACGGTCACAACGCGTCACCAATCTGGGTGAGCGACCGGCCAGAGAGCGAGCAGACCGCCGCCAAGCCTTCGGCGCCCACCTCCACGTACGCGCCCATCGAACGCGCGTCCGTGCGTAGCCTGCTGCAACAACCACGCTTTCGCCGCCTGCGCAACCGCGCGCTGCTGGCGATCGCCGTCGCCGTGGTAGTGGGCTTCCTTGTGAGCGACTGGCGGGTGGGCGTGACCGCGGGCGTGACCGCGGGCATCCTGGAGGCGGTCTATCGTGCGCGTTCGCACTCGTCCGTGCCCGCCTGGCGGCGCACGTCCGTGGCGGAGCGCCGCACAGAGGCGCAGCTGCGCAAGCTCGAGCGCAGCGGCTATCGCACGCTCCACGCCAGGGCGATCCCCAACAGCGAGGCCCAGATCGACCATCTCGTGGTCGGCCCTACCGGCGTGTACGCGGTCGACTCCGAGAAATGGGACAAGCGGCTGCCGGTACGCGTCCAGATGGGCAAGAAGCTCTTCCACGGCCCCTTCGACAAGAAGGCCCGCCTCACTGAGGCCAAGTGGGAGGCGTCGCAGGCCAGCGAGCTGATCACCAAGTCGTTCGGCCGCGAGGTGGCAGTCGTGCCCTCGCTCGCCATCTACGGCCCCCCGGTGCCGTGGAAGATCATGACCATCCGTGGCGTGGACGTCTACCAGGGCGACCGCGCCCGCAAGTGGATCACCAAGCGCGAGCGGGCGCTGACCGACGGCGAGATCGACCGGATCTACGACATCGCCGCCCAGGTCCTCCCCGCCCGGTACGGCGACGACTAAACCCCCGGCTCCCCGGCGTCCGGCACCAGCCGGGCGCCGAAGTCGTCCAGGGCGACGGCCAGCTCCGCGCTGGGCGGCAGCTTCTGGGGCAGGCGCGAGTACAACGCGGTGCCGAACCCGGCGATGCGCACGATGTGGTCGATCAGCGCCTCCCTGTCACGCGGCCACGGAAACGAGGGCTGCGCGATCAGCAGGGAGACGCAGCCGTGCACGGCCGACCAGAGGCCCAGCGCGAGCTCCTCGGGATCGCCCTCGAGCACGCGCGTCTCCACGCAGGCCGAGACCGCGTTCACCATGTGACGGAAGCACTCGGCGGCGGCCGGGGGCACGCCCGGCCCCGTTGAGGCCCGCATCATCAGCACCCTGTACTGCACCGGGTGGTCCAGGGCGAAGCGGGCGTACGCGCGCCCGCATTTTCCCAGGGCGATGAACGGGTCGCCGCCCAGGTTCTCGCTGAACATCCGGCCGAACTCGCCCCAGACCCGCAGGCACACCGCCTCGACGAGCGCCTCCTTGTCGGCGAAGTGCATGTAGACCGACGGTGTGGACACCCCTGCCCGCATGGCGACGGCGCGAAGCGTGAGCGCGTCCTCGCTGCCCGATTCGGCCAGCAGGTCCTCCGCCGCCCGCAGGATCTCCTCCCGCAGCAGCACTCCCTCTCCGCGTCTTGCGCGTACGCGTCTGGTGGTCATGATCTCAGGTTGACGCCGTCAGGTTAACGATGTCAATCTGATCTCCTGCGGAAGGGATTGCGAAAATGGGGACTTTTCGGGAAGCAACCGCATTGACCGCTCGTGGCGACGGCGAGTTCGAGGCCGTGCTGGACGCCCAGTGGAGCGTCGGGAACCGGCTGCATGGGGGCTACCTGCTGGCCGTGCTCGCCAGGGCCGCGACCGAGAGCGAGGCGGGCGCGGGCCATCCGCACGTGACGGCGGTCAGCGGCTCCTTCATCGAGCCGCCCGAGCCCGGCGAGGCTCTGGCGCGGGTGGAAACGCTGCGGGTCGGCAGGAGCGTGGCCCAGGTCAGGGCCGCGCTGGTGCAGGACGGCCGCACCCGCGTCGAGTCGCACATCACGCTCGGCCTGCTGGACGACTCGGGCCCCTGGTGGTCGGCGCACGAGCCGGTCGAGCTGCCTCCCGAGGACGAATGCTTCCTGGCCCCGACCGATCCCCCAGGCACGGATCTCCTGGTGCCGCTGATGTCCGTGGTCGAGGAGCGCATCGTTCCCGAGCACCTGTCCTTCGCGTTCGGCGCCCCCACCAAGCGCGGCGTCATCGCGAGCTGGCAACGGCTGGCCGACGGCTCGGACTGGGACCCGCTGAGCCTGCTGGTGGCGCTCGACCCGGTGCCGCCCGTGTCGTTCGACCTGGGGCTGTCCGGATGGGTGCCGACCATCCAGCTGTCGGCGTACATCCGCAGGCTGCCCGCTCCCGGGCCGATCAGGGTGCGGCTGTCGGCCACGGACGTCGGCGGCGACCGGATGGACGAGGTGGCCCACATCTGGGACGACAAGGGCCGTCTGGTGGGCCAGTCGACCCAGCTCGCCGCCGTGCGGCTCCCGGCCGGTGAGCCCGGCTGACCTGCGTTCCTCCGCCCGCCCGCACTTCGGCAGGGGTTCCTTTCGGGACGAAGGACCCGGGTGACGGCGACCGCCGTACTCCGGCGGGGTGGGGAGGGCGGGTCTAGCGGTAGATCTCCGGGATCGAGCCGCACCAAGGGAAGAACTCGCTCCGGCCGGCCCGGGTGATGTCGCCGCATATGCCCACCTGGGTAGGCCGATCGGCGCCCTTGACGTGCAGGATCAGCACGGCCTTGTCCAGCGGGTACTGCCGGGCCGAGTCCGCGCCGAGGTCGAGCGCGCCCGTGGCGCCCTCGATGGCGTGCCCGCTCTGGTCCGGTGTGTGCAGGGTGCCGAGCTGCCGCCAGACGGTGTACGAGTTCACCGGCACGCGGTGCCGCTCCTTGCCGAGCCGCCGGATCGCGGTGATCATCGTCTCCGTGGCGTCGTAGGCCAGGGCGGCATGCCCGTCCAGCGTCCGCCCCGGTCCCGGCTCCTCGCACTCGAAGGGGAATGTGGCGAACAGGTCCGCGTAGAAGTCGTGGCGCTGCGGCTCGCCGCACTTGTTCGGCGCCGCGGCGAACGACTCGTAGTAGTAGCCCACGCTGCTGACGTCCGACCTGACCCGCACGTCGGCGACGTACCGGGTGACGTCGTCGCCGCCGAGGATGGTCGGCGGCGCGCCCGCGCACTTGTCCGCCACCCCCTTCACGAACTCGGCGAAGTCGGGGATGCCGCGCCCGGCGAAGTACACCAGCCCGTCGAACCCGCACGCCGACACCCCGGCGTCCCTGGGCTCCCCCGCGTAGGCGTCGTCGCTCCTGTCCTCGGGTCCCGGCTTGGCGCCCCCGACCGGAGTGAACCTGAGCCCCTCGACCGCGAAGCCGCGCTCCTCGAGGCGGGCGATGACCCGGCTCTTGAGGTTGGAGGCGTAGTAGTCGGTCACGTCGTGCGAGTAGTACACCCGTGCCTTCCTGGCCACCTCGCCCTTCTTGACCAGCGAGTCGGCGAAGGCCGCCGCCATCCACGCCTGCCTGGAGTTCTGCGGGGCGACCTGGAAGTAGAACGGCGACTCGTTCACGAGGCGGTCGGCCGACAGCGTGGACGCCACCATCGGCAGCCCCGCCTTGCCCAGCTCCTGGATGGCCGCGACGGTCTCCTGGCGGCTCTGGTCCAGCCCGACCACGCCCACGATGGGCGCCTCGTCGTCGCGGTAGCGCAGCAGCAGCCTGGCGATGCTCGAGCCGTGCTGCATCCTGCCGCCCGCGTTCGCGAGCAGGATGCGGACGAGGGGCTCGCTGGGCCCCGTGGAGCCGTTCTGCCGCTTCTGCGCGACGGCCACGCCCGCCAGGCCCTCGCGGGCGGCGGCCAGCGTGTCCCGGTCCGTCGAGGTCAGCGCCGCGAGGTAGACGATCGTCACGTACGGCCGGTCGCTGCCCTCGTGGCGTTGCGCGGCCCGCTCGTTCTCCCGCTGGAGCACGGCCTGGACCTGCCGGATCTCGGCGTTGCCCGGCGAGAACAGGTAGCCGGGCTCGGCCACTCCCACGCACTCGGTGCCGGCCAGCTGCCTGCCGCTCTCCGTCCACGGCGTCCACAGGCCGGTGGCGCAGGCGTTCCTGTGCCAGGCGGCGGTCTGGCCCGCGTACGCGCCGGCAGCGCCGGCCAGGGCCATCCAGAACAGCGCGATGGCCGTCCACGACGACCACCAGGGCGCCACGCGGGCGGGCGGCACCCAGGCGGCGTCCATGACGTCGTACTTGGACAGGTCGGAAGGGACGGGCGGCGCCGAGATGGTGAGCGGCGTGTCCAGAACGCGCCGCCAGGTGGCGGGGTCCTCGGCCGTGACAAGCTCGCGCCGCCAGCGGATGAGCCGCCACAGCGGCTCCTCGTCGTCCTCCAGGAGGACCGCGCCGGGCGTGTACGAGACCACCACGACCGGGTCGAACCTACCGAGGTCCGCGCGCCGCTCCTCGATGAGCTCGACGAGCCCCGCGCCGTTCTCGTTGAGCAGCAGGAGCGGGTAGAGGACGTGGGCCGCGCCGCGCACGTGCAGCGGGGAGCGCCGGTACTGCCTGATCAGGTCGTCCATGAACGCGCGCAGCAGCAGCCGCGAGACGCGCCGCTCGTCGGCCGGGTCCAGGCCGGACAGCAGGGCCGCGACGCCGGGCGCCTTGGGATCGTCCTGCGACAACGCGCGCCGCAGCCAGCGGAAGCGCCCGCCGAGGCCGGGCACGCGCCCGCTGAGGCGCAGGTCGTGCAGGAAGCCGGGTAACAGCTTGAGCAGCAGGTTGACCGGGAAAGGGACGTGCTCGGCGCCCCTGCCGGCCGTGTCGACGCCCCATCCCCAGTTGCGGTCGGATTCGCGCAGGGCACGGCGTGCCTGCTCCTCCTTGCCGTGGGACTCGGCCAGCCGCTCCACGAGCTGGGCGGTCAGCTGGTAGCGCGGGAAGCGGAGCCTGGCGCCCCGCAGCGCGGCGACGATCCGGGAGAGGACCTTCGGCACCGGCTCCCCCGGCTGGATGTCCGGGCGCGCACGCGGGATCCCCGGCGAGACCACGTGGACGGCCTGCCGGCCCTGCGGCGTAAGGATCTCCGGCCAGTCGCCTGCCTCGCTCAGCTCGACCAGGGGGATCCCCATGCGGTCGATGTGCTGCTTCTTGTCCTTGCCCTCCCGCCATTTGGCCAGCAGCGGCTGCCGGGCGGCGTGCGGCGAGTCCTGGACGCCCTCTCCCCTGGCGGGCCTGCGGCACAGGCGGTCTATGGTGTGGATGAAGTTGCCGACCCTGGCGGGATCGTCGAGCATGACTGCCCCGTTGCTCATTTGATCTCTGTAACACGAGATCGGCCGCGGCCGGCTTCTTTTTCGGGCTCGATCCGGTAACCAACCGTCCGATGCGTGGACACGTGTCTCAGTTGCCGGGCAAGTGGCCGTAACATGTGAAGACTCGCTAGCGATGGGAGATGCGCAATGCCCGCCCTCAGGTCACGTACAGTCACCCACGGCAGGAACATGGCCGGTGCCCGGGCCCTGCTCCGGGCGACCGGCGTAGCCGGGAGCGACTTCGGCAAGCCGATCATCGCGGTGGCCAACAGCTTCACCCAGTTCGTGCCGGGTCACGTGCATCTCAGGGATGTCGGTGACGTGGTGTCCGCGGCGATCAGGGAGGCCGGGGCGATCCCGCGGGAGTTCAACACGATCGCCGTGGACGACGGCATCGCGATGGGCCACGGCGGCATGCTCTACTCGCTGCCGTCGCGTGAGCTGATCGCCGACGCCGTGGAGTACATGGTCAACGCGCACTGTGCCGACGCGCTGATCTGCGTGTCCAACTGCGACAAGATCACGCCGGGCATGCTGCTGGCCGCGTTCAGGCTGAACATCCCGACGATCTTCGTCTCCGGCGGCCCCATGGAGGCCGGCAAGACGCCGGGCAAGAAGCTCGACCTGATCGACCCCATGATCGCCTCCGCCGACGACTCCGTCTCGGACGCCGAGCTGCTGGAGATGGAGGAGAACGCCTGCCCGACCTGCGGCTCCTGCTCCGGCATGTTCACCGCCAACTCCATGAACTGCCTGGCCGAGGCCATCGGGCTGGCGCTGCCGGGCAACGGCACGATCCTGGCCACGCACAAGGCGCGCAAGAAGCTGTTCGAGGACGCCGGGCGGCAGCTCGTGGAGATCACCCGCCGCTACTACGAGGACGACGACGAGTCGGTGCTGCCGCGCTCGATCGCCACCCGCGACGCGTTCGAGAACGCCATGACGCTCGACGTCGCGATGGGCGGCTCGACCAACACGATCCTGCACATCCTGGCCGCGGCCCGCGAGGCCGGCGTCGACTTCGGGCTCAAGGAGATCAACGAGATCTCGCTGCGTGTCCCGTGCGTCTGCAAGGTCGCCCCGGCCACGAACAAATACCACGTCGAGGACGTCCACCGCGCCGGCGGCATCCCCGGCATCCTGGGCGAGCTCGACCGGGCCGGTCTGCTGCACCGCGACGTGCCCACCGTGAACGGCGGCACGCTGGCCGACATGCTGGCCTCCTGGGACGTGAAGTCGCCGACGGCGCTGCCCGAGGCCGTCGAGCTCTGGCACGCGGCCCCCGGCAACGTCCGCACCGTCAAGGCGTACTCGCAGGACAACCGCTGGGACGACCTCGACCTCGACCGCGCGGCCGGGTGCATCCGCGACCTGGAGCACGCCTACACCGCGGACGGCGGCCTGGCCGTCCTCTACGGCAACATCTCGCGTGACGGCGCGGTGGTGAAGACGGCCGGGGTGGACGAGTCGATCTGGAAGTTCAGCGGCCCCGCGGTGGTGTTCGAGTCGCAGGAGCAGGCGGTCGAGGGCATTCTCGGCGGGCGCGTCAAGGAGGGCGACGTGGTGGTCATCCGCTACGAGGGCCCCAAGGGCGGCCCCGGCATGCAGGAGATGCTCTACCCGACGTCCTTCCTGAAGGGCAAGGGGCTCGGCAAGGCCTGCGCGCTGGTCACCGACGGCCGCTTCTCCGGCGGCACCTCCGGCCTGTCGATCGGCCACGCCTCGCCCGAAGCGGCCGAGGGCGGCGCGATCGCGCTGGTCGAGGATGGCGACATCATCGACATCGACATCCCCAACCGGTCGATGGAGCTGCGGGTGCCCGAGGCCGAGCTGGCCGCGCGGCGCGAGCGGCTGCTGGCGGACCTGGGCGGGTACCGGCCGCGCGACCGCGACAGGCAGGTGAGCGTGGCGCTGCAGGCGTACGCGGCGATGACGACGTCCGCGTCGACGGGCGCCTCGCGCGATCTTTCCCAGCTGTCGCGGTAGGGACGACCTGTGCGGCAGGCGACAGGGTTCTTACCTGCCGCACAGGTTTTCGAAAAATGTCGGTCCTCATCCCTATTCTTGGGGTATGACGACAGTCGTGAAGCACGATACTCGCCCGCTGACGACCGCCGAGATCGCCGCCCTCGCTCTCTCCCTCGCCCACCTCGGAGCGGGCCCCCAGGCCGTCACCGCACGGCGTGGCCTGCAGCACGCGTTCGAGCACCTGGAGCTCGACGACGACGTCATCGCCACCACGCTCACGACCCTCACCGAGCCGCTGCCCGTGGAGGTCGCCTCCAGGGCCAGGCTCATGGCCGACGCCATCACCAGCCGCCTCATGATCCGCCTGCACTACCGCGACGCCTCGGGCGCCGTCACCACGCGCGACGTCGAGCCGGTGACGTGCCTGGTCCACCGCGAATACTGGTATCTGGTGGGCGTGTGCAGGATGCGCCGGGCGATCAGGGCGTTCAGGTTCGACCGGATCATCGCGGTCGAGCCCACGCTCACGCCGTCCCGCCCGCATCTGGCTGACCGGTTCCTGCCCTTCCAGCGGCGCAAGCGCACCAGAGCCGCGTAAAAAACTGGCCCGCGCTTGACCGGACGCGCCCCCGGCCTTTGGGGTCGCGAGTGACAGGCTCCCGCACATGCGCGTTCGGAGATTCTCCCTCGTCTCTGTCCTGCTGGCCGTGGCCGGATGTGCCGGCCCCTCGATCGCCGCCCCGCCGCCGGGCACTCCCGTCCGGCAGCCGGGCGGGGTCGTCGTCGAGAGCGTGCTGCCCGTTGCCGCGCGGCGCGCTCTCGACCAGACCTTGGACCGCTACCTGCGCGATCGTCCCGGCCGCGCGGCACTGGCCGTCTACGACCGGACGACCGGCACCAGGTACGCCTTCCGCGAGCGCACGCCGTTCATGCTGGCCAGCGTGGCCAAGGTGGACATCCTGCTGGCGTTCCTGCTCAGCAAGCGCGGCGAGCTGAGCGACTACGAGCGCAACCTGACCTCCCGGATGATCCGTGACAGCGACAACGACTGCGCGGGCGAGCTCTACATGACGATCGGCGGCCGGGACGGGTTCGCCGAGGTCTTGCGCCGGCTCGGCGTCGAGCACACGTCACCAGGGCCGGAGCTCTACTGGGGAACGACCCTCAGCCGCCCATCTGACCAGGTGAAGGTGCTGGAGCGGCTCACCGACCCCGAGGGGCCGCTGCCGGCCCACGACCGGCGCTACGCGCTGAAGCTCATGTCGTCCGTGCAGCCGTCGCAGGCGTGGGGGGTCAGCGCTGCCGGGGGCGAGGTGGCGCTCAAGAACGGGTGGCTGCCCGCCGACGCGCACGGCGGGCTCTGGACGGTCAACAGCGTGGGGCGGCTCGACGTACGCGGGCACGAGCTGCTGATCGCGGTCCTGTCGGAGCGCAGCCCGACCATGGAGACGGGAATCGCCACGGTCGAGCGACTTGCCCAGCTGGCTGTGGACTCGCTGACGAGACCCGCGGAGATCGTCAGCGCCACCGAGGTCTTCTAGGAGGAGCAGCACCCTCCGCCGCAACAGCCCCCGCTCGCCCTGGGCGCTGCCGCGCCGCCTGTCATCGACACCGTGGACAGCAGCTTCACCGTGTCGTCGTGCCCCTCAGGGCAGGTCGCCGGGTCGTTGGAGGCCGACATGGGACGGGAGACCTCGAACGTGGAGCCGCAGGCGCGGCAGCGGAAGTCGTAACGCGGCATGTGCTTAAGAATAGGTCAGGTGCGCGTAGTCGGACACGGGCTCGTAGCCGATCGACTGGTAGATGGCGTTGCTCGTGGGGTTGTTGAGGTCGGTGAAGAGCACCACCTCGTCGCAGCGCTCCGTCAGGCCGACGTGGCTGGCGTACGCCGTGACCGCGGCGCCGTACCCGTTCCTGCGGCACGAGGGCGGCGTGTAGACCGGGCCGATGCGGCAGACCCCGCCGGCCGCCGGGGAGAGCGCGGCCAGCGAGACCGGAGCCCCGCCCACCTCCCAGACGAACAGCTCGCGGGCCGCCAGCCGCCGCGCGACGCGGTCGGCCACGTCGGCGTCCCCGCCCGTCGACACCTCCTCACCGAACGCCTGGTACCAGCTCGCCAGCAGCGGGAAGTCCGCGGGCACGGCCAGCCTGCCGTGACCTGGCGCGTCGGGGACGGTCAGCGTACCGAGCCGGTAGAGACGCTCCGGCACCACCTGCTCAGGCGCTCCCAGCAGCCGCTCGACCTCTGAAGTCAGCTCGACCTGCCCCATCACCGCGGCGAGCCCGCCGCCGAGCGCCTCGACGAGCGGTGTGACGGCCTCGACGGGCATGGTGGCGAGTCCGACGGGATGCGGCGGTGTATGGATGAAAGCGCCCCGCACGTCGCCGCCGACCGTCCACCAGCCGAAACGAGGGTCCTTGGCCGGCATGCCGACCCGCAGGTTGGCCAGCACGGTCAGCGCGACCGTGTTGTGCACCGGGTCGCCGAGCAGGAAGGGCTCGGCGACCGCGGCGTACTCCTCAACGTCTGAGGTTAAGGTCCACATGCCTACTCATGGTGTCAGGCAGTGGCCTTGGGGGACAAAGCGGTTTTCAGGCCGCGGCCTCGAGGTAGGGCGCCCATTGCGGGTCTCCGGCGAGCGAAGCGCCGATGAGCCGCCAGTGAGCGCCCCGTGGCACCGACGGGTCGAAGCGGAGCGTCCACCCAAGTTCCTCCAGGTACTTGTCGGCCTTTCTGTGGTTGCAGGTGGTGCAGGAAGCGACGCAGTTTTCCCAGGTGTGGGTGCCGCCTCTGGACCGCGGGATGACATGGTCGATGGTCTCGGCCCGCTGCCCGCAGTAGGCGCAGCGGTAGTCGTCGCGCCGCATGAGGGCGGCCCGGGTCAGGGGGATGCGGGACCGGTAGGGGATACGGACATATCTCCGGAGCCTGATCACCGAGGGGACGTCGAGCGTGCGGCTCGCGGAGCGCAGCACCGCGCCCCTGCCGTCACGGTGGACGACATCGGCCTTCTCCCGCAGCACCAGCACGACGGCTCGGTGCAGCGAAAGGGTGGTCAGTGGCTCGTAGGTGGCGTTGAGCAGCAGGACCTGGCGCATCATCGGGCCTCTCCCTGCTGCGCGCGTATCAAAGGGGACATGCCGCGGCATGTCCCGACTGTCGGCCCCTCCTGGGGCACTCGTGCTTCCGTCACGTGGACCTCCGCCGGACGGTCCAGCGGATGGTCACCACGGCACCGTCCTGTCACCAAGTCTGGCGTTTGCACCGTGGTCCCCGCCACCCCAAAAATCCTCTAGCCGGAATGGACCAGTGGGACACACGATACGTTTTATGCCCGCTTCACCAGCGCTTTACGCATGTCCTTTGGCAGTAGGGTTCCCAGCATGAAGCTGGAGCCGTATCCGACCGCACGCCGCGAAGACACCGTCGACCTCCTGCACGGCACGCCCGTGCCCGACCCTTATCGGTGGCTCGAGGATCCAGACAGTCCCGAAACCAAGGGATGGCTGCTCGCGCAGGCCGAGCTGTACAGCGGGCAGCGCGGGGAGCAGCGGTTCAAGAGCCGCATCGCCGAGCTGCTCAGATCCGGCTCGGTGGGCGCGCCGGCCTGGCGCGGCGGGCGCCACTTCTTCACCCGCCGCACGCCCGACCAGGAGCACGCCGTCTACTACGTCGTCGAGCCTGACGGCACGGAGCGCGCGCTGATCGACCCGATGGCGATCGACCCGTCGGGGCTGACCACGCTGGACGCCGTGCAGCCCGACAAAGAGGGGCGGCTGCTGGCGTACCAGATCTCCGTGGGCGGCGACGAGGAGTCGATCCTCTACGTGATGGACGTCACCACGGGCGCGCGGGTCGAGGGGCCGATCGACCGCTGCCGCTACTCCCCCATCGCCTGGCTGCCCGGCGGGGAGGCCTTCTACTACGTACGCAGGCTGCCCAGCACCGAGGTGCCGGAGAACGAGACGCAGTTCCACCGCCGGGTCTACCTCCACCGCGTCGGCACCTCCACCGAGGACGACGTGATGATCTTCGGCGAGGGCCTGAAGATGACCAACTACTACGGCGTCTCGGTCTCGCGTGACGGGCGCTGGCTGCAGGTGTCGGCCCATGAGGGCACCGCGCCGCGCAACGACCTCTGGGTGGCCGACCTGACCGCGTCCCCGATCGACCGGCCTCAGCTGACGGTCGTGCAGGAGGGCGTGGACGCGCAGGCGGGGCTGGTGTTCGGCCGCGACGGCAAGCTCTATGTCCACACCGACCGTGACGCTCCCAGGGCCCGCGTGTGCGTCACCGACCCGGCCGCGCCCGGCTTCGAGACCTGGCGCGACCTGGTCCCCGAGGATCCCGAGGCGGTGCTGAGCGACTTCGCGATCCTCGACGATCTGGAGCGCCCGGTCATGCTGGTGGGCTGGACCCGCCACGCGATCAGCGAGATCACCGTCCACGACCTGGAGACCGGCGAGCGCGTCGGCGAGGTGCCCACGCCGGGGCTCGGCTCCATCGGCGGCATCACCGAGCGTCCCGAGGGCGGCTACGAGGCGTGGTTCGGCTACACCGACAACACCACGCCGCCCACCATCCAGCGCTACGACGCCAGGACCGGCGAGACCACGCTCTGGGCGGCCTCCCCCGGCGCGGTCGAGGTGCCCCCCGTGCGCACCTCGCAGGTCGTCTACCGGTCCAAGGACGGCACCGACGTCCGCATGCTGATCATCTCCCCCGCCGACGACACCCCGGGTCCGCGCCCCACCGTCCTGTACGGCTACGGCGGCTTCGGCCTGTCGATGACCCCCGGCTACTCCGCGTCCATCCTGGCCTGGGTCGAGGCCGGCGGCGTCTATGCCATCGCCAACCTGCGCGGTGGCGGCGAGGAGGGCGAGGATTGGCACCGCGCGGGCATGCTCGGCAACAAGCAGAACGTGTTCGACGACTTCCACGCCGCCGCCGAGCACCTCATCGCGACCGGCGTGACCACGCCCGAGCAGCTCGGCATCTCCGGTGGCTCCAACGGCGGCCTGCTGGTGGGCGCCGCGCTGACGCAGCGCCCCGAGCTGTACGCGGCCGTCGTCTGCTCGGCGCCGCTGCTCGACATGGTCAGATATGAGAACTTCGGGCTCGGCGCCACCTGGAACGTCGAGTACGGCACGGCCGAGGACCCGGAGCAGTTCGGCTGGCTGCTGGGCTACTCGCCCTACCACCACGTCAAGGAGGCGGTGACGTACCCCGCGACGCTCTTCACCGTCTTCCAGTCCGACACGCGTGTGCATCCGCTTCACGCGTGGAAGATGTGTGCGGCGCTGCAGCACTCCTCGACCGGTGACCGTCCGGTGCTGCTGCGCAACGAGGCCGAAGTGGGGCACGGCGCGCGGTCGGTGAGCAGGACGGTCGATCTGTCGGCCGACACGCTGACCTTCCTCGCCCGGCACACGGGGCTATAGTCTCGACGGCATGAGCGAGCTGGGGCTGGCCATGGTCGAGGCCACCCCCAGCGCTGCTCTGCGGCCCTACGTGACGCGGCTGTGCGCGTACCACGAGCATTACGAGGCGCCCGTGGTCCGGTCGGAGATGGCGATGCCCGGGGCCGTGCTCATCCTCGCGCTCGGCGCGCCGATGGAGGCCGGCGGGCGACGGGTCACGGCGTTCTCCGGCGGGCTGGGCGACCGCTTCACGGTCACGCGCACAGTGGGGCCCTGCGAGGGCGTGGAGGTGGTGCTCACGCCGTTCGGGGCCAGGAGGCTGTACGGCGTGCCGATGCGGCACCTGACCAACCTCGTGGCGCCTCTCGACGACCTGCTGGGGCCGTGGGCCGACACGGTGCTGGACCGGCTGGCCTCGATGCCGTCGTGGGGAGAGCGGCTGGCGCTGGTCGACTCCTTGCTCTGCGCGCGGATCTCTTCCGGGCCCTCCGTACGGCCCGAGGTGCCGTGGGCGTGGGCCCGGCTGCTGGAGTCGGGGGGCCGCCTGGGCGCGGCGTCGCTGGCCGAGTCGCTGGGCTGGAGCCACCGGCATCTCGTCGCCCGCTTCCAGGACGAGATCGGGCTGCCGCCCAAGACGGCCGCACGGATGATCAGGTTCGGGCGGGCTCTGCGGATGCTGCGGTCGGGCCGGGCCATCGCGGCCGTCGCGGCGGAATGCGGCTTCTACGACCAGGCGCACATGAACCGCGAGTTCCGGGTGCTGGGCGACACGACGCCAGGTCAGATTCGTCCAAGACCTTCGCCTGCCGGCCCGGCATCCTGAGGTTCATGAGAACCGTTTACGCACTAGCCCGCTACCAGGACTGCCAGGCCGCGATCGACTTCCTGACCAGCGCGTTCGGGTTCCGGGCGCATGAGACGTCCAAGGACGAGGAAGGCGTGGTCAACCACGCCGAGCTGATGGTCGGAGACGATCTGATCATGATCGGGCGGGGGAAGCCCGGCGGGCCGGGGATCTACATCGCGGTCGAGAACGTCGACGCCCATCACGATCACGCCAGGGCCGCGGGGGCCGAGATCACCATGGATCTCGCCGACCAGCCCTACGGGTCACGCGAGTACGCCTGCAAGGACCCGGAAGGCAATCCGTGGTACTTCGGAACATACCGGCCCTGAGCGAACGGGTGCTCAGCCGGGGGCCAGGGACCGCGGGGCGGGGACCGGGAGTGGGTGGGCGGCCTCGGGGCGCAGGCCGTCGAAGACCAGGCTCAGATAACGCCGCCAGAGCTCGGGGGCCGCGTCGCCCAGCGGGGCCGTCGCCTGGACGACGGCGTTGATCAGCAGCAGGACGTCGTGCCCCGTGACGTCGCCCCGCACGGCCCCGTCGCCCCTGGCCCGCGCCGTGAGCGAC
>NZ_JBFAMX010000182.1:0-18028 GCF_040659615.1 Nonomuraea sp. NPDC049784 | reverse complement strand
GGTGTCGGCCAGGAGGGTCGGGGCCGCACAGAGCAGGGCGGATGCCGCGGCCAGCGCCAGGGCGCCGGCCAGCAGAGATCGTAGCTTCACTTGTTCCTCCGGGCTCCCGGCTGGCGTACAGCCGCATACTTGCCCACCCGCGACAACCGTGATGTCAGTGGCGCATGTGACCCGGAGAAACGTTGGAGGCCTTTTTGCTCTCATGCGGGCTCAGGGCCCGCTACCTAACGTTTTTCGCCGCCTTCCTCAGCGTTGCCGCGGACGACTTGCTACTCAGCCGCACCTTCTCGGCGGCGGTCAGCTTCGTGGTGCCGTTCGTGCCGTATGCCCAGTTCAGCCAGGCCGTGAGCAGCGCGCTGTCCAGCTTGGCCTTGCTGGTCTTGGTGTTCTTCAGCACCCGGTACGCCTTGCCGAGCGAGGACGCCTTCGTCACCTCGGGGAACACCTTGCTCGACTTGCTGATCAGCTTCAGGTAGCAGGTGAGCGTGGCGTCCGGGATCGTGCCGCTGCTGCGGTGGATCTCCACGGCCCACTTCGCGGCCGACAGCTTCGTCGCGGACGTGCCCCGCGTGCAGACCTGCGCGGCGGTCTTCGGGGTCGGCGTGATCGTCACGGTGACGGTGACCGTGGGCAGCGGGACCGGCGAGGTGGAGGACGTGGGCTCGGGTGTCTGGTCTCCCGGGTCGTCGGGCTCGGGGCTGGGGCCGCTGCTGTCCGACGGGTCCGGCTGGGGAGCGGTCGGCGGGGACTGCGTGATGGTCGGCTGCGGTGACGCCCCGGTCAGGGCCGCCGCCAGGTCCAGGCGCGGCGTGGTGACCTGCGTGCCGTTGGCCTCGTACACGTACGGCCTGCCGGTGGTCTTCAGCGTGTTGATCAGATCGGCCATCGGCGTGCCCGGCGAGTTCGCCTTCATCAGCGCCAGCGCGCCGGCCACGTGCGGGCTCGCCATCGAGGTGCCGCTGAACACGGCCGTCTGGTTGTCCGGGATGGACGACTCGATCTCCACGCCCGGTGCGAACAGGTCCACGATCGCCCCGCGGTTGGAGAAGTCCGCGATGGCGTCGTTGTTGTCGTTCGCCCCGACGGCCACCGCGGAGGAGATGCAGGCCGGGTACGACGCCCCTTCGAAGTACTCGTTCCCCGCGGCCACCACGGTCGCGATGCCCTTGGTCAGCAGGGTGTCGATCTTCTGCTTGAAGATCACGCCTTCCTCGCTGGCGTCGCAGTCGGTCTCGGAGAGCTCGCCGCCCAGGCTGAGGTTCACCGCGGCGATCGGCTGGTTCAGGGTCGCCACGTAGTCCATGGCCTGCCGCAGCGACGACTCGAACGCCAGCAGGCACGAGGGCTCGCCGCAGACGCCCTCGTCGTCGACCCGGCTGAACACCTGCACGGCCACGATGTTCGCGCCCGGCGCCACCCCTCCGGTCCCGGCCGCGATGCCCGCGACGTGACTGCCGTGCTCGCACAGGTTCACGCCGTCCGCCAGGCACTTCGCCGTCGTGGCGTCCGCCGAGCCCGAGCCCGTCTGCGTCGTCTGACCGTTCGGGCAGAGCGACTCGACGCCGGCCTCCACGGCGGAGAAGCAGGCCTCGTCCACGATCCTGTTCCCGAACCACGGGTGGTCCCGGTCGATGCCGGTGTCCAGCACGGCCACCGCCTGCCCGGCCCCGGTGTGGCCCTTGGCGTGCGCCTGGTCGGCGCCGATCAGCTTGAGGTTGGGGCCGACGTCCACCGGCGAGTACGTCCTGTCCCGGTGGATGGACGTGACCCGCGGGTCCTCGGCCAGCTTGGCCAGCTCGTCCGCGGTGCCCTCCACGACCATGAACGACTGGCTCTGCGGCTGGAGCACGACATCCACGCTCTCGGCCGCCGCCTGGGTCGCCACGGGTGCGTTCTGCCCGGGGTCGGACAGCTCGACGATGGCTCGTACGGCTCCGCCGTCGACGCCTAACCCCTCCTCCACCTTTGCTTCGCTTGGCGAAGCGCTGGGGGTGGGAGTCGGGTCCTCGGCGTAGGCCGGACCAGACAACGGCAGCAGGGCCAGCGCGATCGTGCTCACGATCAGGGGGCGAAGTCGCACGCGTCCTCCGAGGGGGATGATCTCGGAGTTTAGGGTGATTTACCGGACAGGCACAGACCTTATGGCCGGTTTCTCACCGAACTCTCAGCGCGCGCACCTTAAACGTTCAGGGTGTCCCCTTCGTGGGTGAGCCACACCGCGCCGAGCGGCGGCACCCGGAGCGTGGTCGAGTGCGGCAGCCCGTGCCATGGCTCGCCGTCGGCATCGACCGTGCCCAGGTTGCCCACGCCGCTGCCCCAGTAGTCGTAGGCGTCGGTATTGACCACCTCCGACCATTGACCCGCGTACGGGAGCCCGAGCCGGTAGTTCTCGTGCGCCGCGCCGCTGAAGTTGACCACGCACGCCACCGCTGACCCGTCGTTCGCGTAGCGGAGGAACGAGAACGTGTTACCTGAGGCGTCGTCGGCGTCGATCCACCGGAACCCCTCGGGCCTGGAGTCCTGCTCCCACAGGGCGGGGGTCTCGCGGTAGATCCTGTTCAGATCGCGCACCATCCGCTGCACGCCCTGGTGCCCGTCGAACTCCAGCACCCACCAGTCCAGCCCGCGCTCCTCCGACCACTCGGACCCCTGGCCGAACTCTCCGCCCATGAACAGCAGCTGCTTGCCCGGATGCGCCCACATGAACGCCAGCAACGCGCGCAGCTGCGCGAAGCGCTGCCACTCGTCGCCCGGCATCTTGCCGAGCAGCGACCCCTTGCCGTGCACGACCTCGTCGTGGGACAGGGGCAGCATGTAGTTCTCGGAGTACGCGTACAGCAGCGAGAACGTCATCTGATGGTGGTGGTACTGGCGGAAGATCGGCTCGTGGCGCAGGTATTCGAGCGTGTCGTGCATCCAGCCCATGTTCCACTTGAACCCGAACCCGAGCCCGCCCAGGTGCACCGGACGCGAGACCCCTGGCCAGGCCGTCGACTCCTCGGCGACGGTCGAGATCCCGGGCGCCTCGCGGTAGGCCACGGAGTTCATCTCCTTGAGGAACTCGACCGCGTCGAGGTTCTCCCTGCCGCCGTAGACGTTCGGCGTCCACTCGCCCTCGCGCCGCGAGTAGTCGAGGTAGAGCATCGACGCCACCGCGTCCACCCGCAGCCCGTCGATGTGGAACTCCTTCAGCCAGTAGAGCGCGTTGGCCACCAGGAAGTTGCGCACCTCCCTGCGGCCGAAGTCGAACACGTACGTGCCCCAGTCGGGGTGCTCGCCCCTGGCAGGGTCGGCGTGCTCGTAGAGCGGGGTGCCGTCGAAGCGCGCCAGTGCCCAGTCGTCCATCGGGAAGTGCGCGGGCACCCAGTCCAGCAGCACGCCGATGCCGCGCTGGTGCATCAGGTCCACGAAGTGGCGGAACTCGTCGGGCGTGCCGAACCTGGCGGTCGGCGCGTAGTAGGACGTCACCTGGTAGCCCCACGACCCGCCGAACGGGTGCTCGGCCACCGGCAGCAGCTCCACGTGCGTGAACCCCATGTCGGCCACGTACGAGGAGAGCTGCTCGGCCAGCTCCATGTACGACAGCCCGGGCCGCCACGACCCCAGGTGCACCTCGTAGACGCTCATCGGCCCTTCCTGGGGGTGCTGCTCGCGCTGTTCGGCGAGCCAGGCGTCGTCCCCCCAGGCGTAGGCCGGCTTGTCGACCACGGACGCCGTCATCGGCGGCACCTCGGTGCGCCTGGCCATCGGGTCGGCCTTGTCGCGCCACACGCCGTCCGCGCCCAGGATCTGGAACTTGTACCGCTCGCCCGCCCCGATCCCGGGGATGAACAGCTCCCACACCCCGGAGCGGCCCAGCGACCGCATCGGGTAGGCGGTGCCGTCCCAGTGGTTGAAGTCGCCGACGACCCGGATGCCGCGCGCGTTGGGCGCCCAGACGGCGAACGACGTGCCATCGACGTCCTCGTGCTTCATCACGCGGGCGCCGAGCGCCTCCCACAGCCGCTCGTGCCGCCCCTCTCCGATGAGGTGCAGATCCACCTCGCCGAGCGTGGGCCAGTGCCGGTACGGGTCACGGACCTCGTACGCGTCGCTGCCGGCGTACTTGACGCTCAGCGTGTAGCCGGGCACCTTGTCGAGACCCGGCACCGTGACCTCGAACACCCCGTGGGCCTGGTGTTTCATGTCGTGGGCCGTACCGTCCTCCAGCACCACCCGCACCCGCTCAGCCAGCGGGCGCAGGGTACGGAAGATCACTCCGCCGGACGCGGGGTGCGCTCCCAGCACGGAGTGCGGGTCGTGGTGTGCCCCTCCCGCGAGGCGGTCGAGCTCTGTCCTCATCGGCATGCTCCCAACCTTGCCCTACGATGACCGTCCATCCCAGGCACTGCCCGCTTTCACCGAGACAATCACCGAAAGTGCGAAATCGTGGGTTTAATCTGGTGCCGCGCCGCCCATGCACCCGCCTGCCGCGCTGTCGGGTCGAGCGCGAACCGGTAAATCCCTCCAGAAAGGTCCCAGCCATGTATCCGCCACCCCCCGCTTACGGGTACCCGCCACCGCCCCCGCCGTTACGCCCGGTCCGCGGCCTCTCGATCTTCGCAGTGGTGGCGCTTGTCTGCGACTCGCTCATCGGCGTCGCCGCCGCGGTCATCGACCTCTGGTACGCGGACCTCGTCGACCGCCTGATCGTCGACCCCGACTCCGTGCCGGAATCGGAGATCGCCGCGGGCGACTCCATCTACGGGCTGTCCGGCATCGTGGAGACCTTCACGTACGTCGTCGCGATCGTGGCATTCCTGGTCTGGCTGTTCGGGGTCAGGGCGAACGCCGAGATCCTCGCACCTGACGGGCACCGGCGCGCCAAGCCCTGGCTGATCTTCGGCTGGGTCATCCCGATCATCTCGTTCTGGTTCCCGAAGCAGATCGTGGACGACATCTGGGATGCCACGCATCCGACTCCGTCGCCGCCGAAGGGCCTCTTCAACGCCTGGTGGGCGGCCTGGCTGGCCGGCAGTCTGCTCTCCAACGTAGGTTCGCGTCTGCTGTTCAACGCCGAGGAGCTGGATCAGATCGCCGCGGCGGCGCGGTTCGACGTGGTGTGCATCGGGCTGATGCTCGTGGCGGCCGTGCTGGCGATCTTCGTCATCCGGCGCATCACCGACGTCCAAGAAGGGCTCCGCTCGGCAGCCGGCGCCGGCGTTACACCCAGCTTTCCCGGGGCGTATCCGGCGTACTAGCTGTACTCGGCCAGGATCAGCGCGGCCCGCCGACCATGACTTCACGCCCGTTCATGTGAGCTCTTGGCCCGGTTGCTTGATGCTCTCGATGATTCGGGCGAAGCCTTCCTCGCCGTGGCCTGCATCGATCTGGCGTTGGATGAGCCGCTGGACCATGGCGACTACCTCGGTGCTGATGCCCTGGGCGGAACTGGCGGCCAGGAGGTCACCGAGGTTGGAGAACTCGAGGCTCTGTTGCCCTTCGACGGTGTAGTCTCCACCGTCGATGACTGCGGCGAACCCTTGGAAGGCGCCGGTCATGGCGGTCAGCCAAGGTGTGGCCATAGCAGCGAACTCGCCCGCCGTCACACCGGCGGGCGCAACCATGGCGGTGCCGTGCAGGAATCCGGCGAACATGACGTACATGCCCGCAAGTAGGGCGAGGTCGTACAGGGACGCCAACCCGGCATCCTCACCGAAGTAGGTAGAGGTTCCCCACAGATCGAGCAGCGGCTTGTACTGATTGAAGACATCGGCCGATCCGCTGTAGAGGATCGATGCCTCGGGCTGGCCGATCATGTTCGGTACGGCCATGATGCCGCCGTCCAGATACGCGACCCCGGCATGGGCAGCCCAGCCGGCCAACTCCCGTGACTGAGCCGGTGACGTCGTGGTTACGTTGATCAAGGTTCGCCCGGCCAGCTCATTGGAGAGCGGATCGAGCACCTCATGGACCGACGCGTGGTCCAGCAGGCATACGATCAACAGCTGGCTGGCCCGGACCGCGTCGCCGGCCGCCGCAGCGACCTTGGCGCCCTGCGCAACGAGGTCGTCCGCCTTCCCCGGTGAGCGGTTCCAGACGGTTGTCGCGTATCCGGTCTTCACCAGGGCGCCTGCGAGGGCGCTACCCATCGCCCCCAGCCCGAGAACGCTCACCTGGACGCTGTCGTTGGTTGTCACTTTTGGGCTCCCCCTCGTGTTCATCGATCGGCTGAATCCTCTCGGCTGCCGGTATGGTTGACCAGTACGGACAAAATAGTCGGGTACTAACCTGTGGGTAAGTACGTCTTGGAGGGGTTCGGATGGCGACATCAGCACGACGTGGTCCCTACTTCTGCGGCATCGACGCGGCGATGGACGTAGTCGCCGGCAAGTGGAAGTCGCTGATCCTCTGGGAGCTGCACCACTACGGGACCCGCCGGTTCGCCGAGCTCCGACGCGGTCTGCCGGGCGTCAGCGAGAAGATGTTGATTCAACATCTACGGGAGATGGAAGAAGACGGGCTCGTGCATCGTGAGGTGTACCGCGAGGTACCACCGAAGGTCGAGTACTCCCTGACGGAGCACGGCGTCTCACTCAACGCTGCCCTGGCCCCCTTGGGAAAATGGGGCACCGAACGCATGCGGCGGATCGGGGCCGAAAAGGTCTCCGTCAACGTTGCCGCGTCAGTGCGGCGATAGCGCCTCCGGTCCCACGGCCGCTCGCACCGCGGCCGTGATCCGGTCGACGTCGCCCCGTTCCGCGAGCGGGGAGCAGAGGCGTGTCCACTGTCGAGGAGCTCTAGCGGGGGCGGAACGCGGCGAGGGGGATCGATATCCAGGCGGGCCGGTTGCGGGCCTCGTACACGACCTCGTACACCGCCTTGGACAGCTCGAACGCCCGCAGCAGCGCCGCGTCCCCTCGCGTGATCACGCCGCCGCCCTCCACGTATCCCTCGAGGAACGCGGCGCGGTTCCGGTCGGCCCACTCCTCGGCCCGGGGCTCCAGATGCTCGGCCTGGGTGTGGCCGGCCAGCAGATGCCTGGCCGCATAGTCGAACGAGCGCAGCATCCCCGCCACGTCACGCAGCGGCGAGTACAGCGCTCTGCGTTCGGCCAGCGGCTGCCCCGGCTCGCCCTCGAAGTCCAGCACCACCCAGTCCGTCGGCGTGCGCATGACCTGGCCCAGGTGGTAGTCCCCGTGAATCCGCTGCACGGGGATCTCGTGGGTGAGCAGCTCCACCTGGTGGTAGGCCTCCTCGATAACGCTCACATGCGGGCGCAGCTCAGGCACCTCCGCCACCGCCCGCCCCAGCTTGCGTCTGAAGGCCTCGGCCATCCGCTTGACCTCGTGCGACTCGATGACGTCGGTGGGGAAGGCCTCGGCCAGCTCGTGGTGCACCCGCGCGGTGGCGACGCCGAGGCGCAGCGACTCGGCCGCGAAGTCCCCGCCCGCCTCGGCCGCCGGCAGCTCAGGCAGCGACGCGTACAGGTCGCGGACGCTGGTCAGGGCGAGGTCCCAGCCGTCGTTCGCGGTGGCCAGGTACTCCTGCATGATCGCGAGCGTGGTGTCCGTGCCGTCGAGGTCCGTCTCGATCCACCCGTACGGCTGCGCGATGTGCGGCGCGCCCCTGGCGGCCAGCGCGGTGATGATCTCCAGCTCCGGGTTGACGCCGGGGATGAGGCGGCGGAAGAGCTTGCAGATGTACAGGTCCCCGTACACGAGCGAGGTGTTGGACTGCTCGGCCCCCAGCACGAGGCTGCGCTGGGAGGTGTCGATGGTGATGCCGGGGACACGGCGCATGCGCAGGCCGTTGTCGGTCTCGTCGCGGGCCATGCCCTCGAGGAGCCAGCTCGTGCGCTCGGGGTCGTGGACGGCGTCGTACAGGTAGACGTCGTCCAGCATGCCGATGAGCGCGTGCGTCAGGCGGTCGGGGAGCTCGGTTCGTTCGCCGAGCAGGATCTGGTAGCGGTCGCGCGAGCCGTCCTGCCATACGGCGACGACCAGGTGTCTGAGTCCGGGCGTCAGCTCGACGTCCGATTCGATCGACAGCGCGTCGATCGGGCGCCCCTTGCCGCCGAACCAACGCTGGCGTCCGATCCATGCGGCAAGGAGCTCATCAAGCACGTCCTACTCCTCCTGGGTGACGGCCGGCGGGAGTGTGAACCAGTAGAACCCATGCCCAGGAAGCGTCAAAAGATACGGAAGTTCGCCAATTGCCGGGAATGGGACCCCGCCCATGGTCTCCACGGGAGAGACTCCGACGAATCTCCGCAGGTCGAGCTCGACCGGTTGCGGGAAGCGTGACAGATTGTTCACGCAGAGCATCCGGTCGTCCCCCAGCTCCCTGACGAACGCGAGCACGCTGGGGTTGGAGGAGTTGAGCTCTGCGTAGCCGCCCAGCCCGAACACCGGGTGCCGCTTGCGGATCTCGATCATGCGCTTGGTCCAGTGCAGCAGCGAGCCGGCGTTCTTCTGCTGGGCCTCGACGTTGAGACCCTGGTAGCCGTAGATCGGGTCCATGATGACCGGCAGGTAGAGCCGGCCGGGGTCGGTGTCGGAGAAGCCGGCGTTGCGGTCAGGGTCCCACTGCATGGGCGTGCGCACGCCGTCGCGGTCGCCGAGCCAGATGTTGTCGCCCATGCCGATCTCGTCGCCGTAGTAGAGCACCGGGGAGCCGGGCAGCGACAGGAGCAGCGCGGTGAACAGCTCGATCTGGTTGCGGTCGTTCTCCAGCAGGGGCGCCAGGCGGCGGCGGATGCCGACGTTCGCCCGCATGCGCGGATCCTTGGCGTATTCGGTGTACATGTAGTCGCGTTCCTCGTCCGTGACCATCTCGAGCGTCAGCTCGTCGTGGTTACGGAGGAAGATTCCCCACTGGCAGTGTTCCGGAATTTTCGGCGTTTGCGCCAAAATTTCGGAAATGGGGTAGCGAGACTCCCGGCGTACGGCCATGAAAATGCGGGGCATGAGCGGGAAATGGAATGCCATGTGGCATTCGTCCCCGCCACCCACTGGATCGCCGAAGTACTCCACCACGTCCGACGGCCACTGGTTGGCCTCGGCGAGCAGCACCCGGTCGGGGTAGATCCGGTCCACCTCGGCCCTGACCCGCTTGAGGTACTGGTGGGTCCTCGGCAGGTTCTCGCAGTTGGTGCCCTCCTCCTCGAAGAGGTACGGCACCGCGTCCAGCCGGAACCCGTCGATGCCCAGGTCCAGCCAGAAGCGCAGGACCTCCAGCATGGCCTCCTGCACGTCCGGGTTCTCGTAGTTGAGGTCCGGCTGGTGGTGGAAGAAGCGGTGCCAGTAGTACTGGCCGCGCACCGGGTCGTAGGTCCAGTTGGACGTCTCGGTGTCGATGAAGATGATCCGGGCGTCCTGGTATTTCTCGTCGGTGTCGGACCACACGTAGAAGTCGCCGAACGGCCCCTCGGGGTCGTGCCGGGACGCCTGGAACCACGGGTGGGCGTCGCTGGTGTGGTTCATGACGAGGTCGGCTATGACGCGCATGCCGCGTTTGTGTGCCTCGTCCACCAGCTTCACGAAGTCTCCCAGATCCCCGAACTCGGGCAGGATCTTCATGAAGTCCGCGATGTCGTATCCGCCGTCACGCAGCGGCGACTCGTACAGCGGCAGCAGCCAGAGGCAGTCGACCCCGAGCCACTGGAGATAGTCGAGCTTGCTGATGAGCCCTTTGATGTCGCCGGTCCCGTCGCCGTTGGAATCGGCGAATCCTCGGATCAGGACCTCGTAGAAAACCGCGTGCTTGTACCAGTACGGGTCGCGCGGCTTTTCCTCGTCGAAGGTGTTGGGAATGGGTGTGGTGGAGCTCATGAGCCACCCCACGAGGGGCTCATGACGGAGGCGCTTTCACACACGTTGAAGACTCCCCGCTGAATTCAGTTCTACCGTGGCGCGGCTCGTACGGTGAGAATATGGGCAGGCTGGATATGGGGGTCGAGGCGTACATAGTTGCTCTGCCGCCAGCGGTACGACTCTCCCGACAACTCGTCGTCGACGACGAACTCGGCGTTCCAGTCGAGTCCGATGGCTGGTAGGTCAAGGTCAACAGTCGCCTCGTGGGTGTGGTGCGGGTCCAGGTTGATGACCGCCAGAACCACGTCGCCGAGCCCGTGCCTTCGTGTGGCCGGGTCATAGGCGCCGGGAAGCCGCTTGGAGAAGCAGACGATGTCCCCTTGGTCGACCCTGTGGATCCGTAGATTACGCAATTCCTGCAGTGCAGGATGCGCTCTTCGGAACAAATTCAGGTGGGTGATGAAGGGGGCCAGGCTCCATCCCTCACGTTCGGCCGTAACCCAATCACGAGGTTTGTACTGATATTTCTCGCTATCTAGGTATTCCTCGCTTCCGGGGCGTACCGGGATGTTCTCTATGAGCTCGTACCCGGAGTAAACCCCCCAGGAGGGCGAGCCGAGCGCGGCCAGCACCGCCCTGATCTTGAAGCCGGGGACGCCGCCGTGCTGCAGGAACTCGTGCAGGATGTCCGGCGTGTTCACGAACAGGTTCGGCCGCAGGTAGGCGGAGGTCTCATGGGAGAGCTCCGTGAGGTACGTCTCCACCTCCCCCTTCGTGGTCCGCCACGTGAAGTACGTGTATGACTGGTGGAAGCCCACCTTGGCCAGTGCGCGGAGCATCGGCGGCCGGGTGAACGCCTCGGAGAGGAAGATCACATCGGGGTCGGTCGTGTGGATGTCGGCCAGCAGCCGCTCCCAGAACCCGACCGGCTTCGTGTGCGGGTTGTCCACCCGGAAGATCCGCACGCCGTGGTGCATCCAGTGCAGCAGCACCCGCTTGACCTCGGCGTAGATGCCCTCGGGATCCTTGTCGAAGTTGATCGGGTAGATGTCCTGGTACTTCTTCGGCGGGTTCTCGGCGTACGCGATGGAGCCGTCCGCCCTGATCGTGAACCACTCGGGGTGCTCCTTCACCCACGGGTGGTCGGGCGAGCACTGGAGCGCGAAGTCGAGCGCGATCTCCATGCCCAGCTCTCTGGTGCGCCCCACGAACTCGTCGAAGTCCTCGATCGTGCCCAGATCGGGATGTACGGCGTCGTGGCCGCCGTCCTCGGAGCCGATGGCCCAGGGCGAGCCCGGCTCGTCGGGCTCGGGGCTGAGCGTGTTGTTGCGGCCCTTGCGGAACGTCGTGCCGATCGGGTGGATGGGCGGCAGGTAGACGACGTCGAAGCCCATCTTGGCGATGGCGGGGAGCCGTTTGGCAGCGGTCTGGAAATTTCCGGACTTGGAGATGCCTAGCTCGCTGACGACCGCGCCTTCCGACCTGGGGAAGAACTCGTACCACGAGCCGTACAGCGCCCTGCGCCGGTCCACCCTGATCTTGTGGGACTTGGACCTGGTCACCAGCTCCCGGAACGGATGCGACTCCAGCAGCGCGGCCGTCTCCGGAAGCTGCGCGATCGAGAGCCGGGCCCTGGGGTCCAGTTCCTCGTCACGCAGCGTGGCGGAGACCGACAGCAGAGCCGCCCGGTGCCCGCAGGCGCTGTCGCCGTTGCCGTTCTGGGTTTTGGCGCCGTTCTTGGGCGTGCCGTTCGGGCAGTCGGTCGCCCGCACGGCCTTGGCGGCCCGCTCGAACAGCCGGGCGCCTTCCTCGCACATGAGGTCGACGTCCATGCCGCGCGGGATCTTGATCTCCGCGTCGTGCAGCCACGTGCTGATCGGGTCGCTCCACGCCTCCACGCGGAACAGCCAGTCACCCTCGGCGGGCAGGCACACATCCACGCCCCAGCGGTCGGTGCCGGGGGCGAGCTCGCGCATTCGTCTCAGACGTCCACGCTGCCCATCGGGCGAGGTGAGCACCACGCCCGCGGCCACGGCGTCATGGCCCTCTCTGAAGACGGTGGCCGAGACCTGGAAGGTCTCGCCGGCGACCGCCTTGGCGGGCCACTGCCCGCAGTCGACGACGGGGGAGATGTCCGTGATGGGAATTCGTCCGATCATCGCATTCAAGGGTTTGCGGCGGCGCGCTCGGTGCCACCGGAGGCTTTCCGTGTAGGTGCGGACTGTGCATCCTCTGGTGGGTCGCTGGTGCGTCCCGCCATAGGAACGATCCTTGCATGTAAATTGTGGACAGCAGTGGATAGACCTCCCGAGTGTGCCCGCGGGAGAGCCAACAATGAGGAAAGTTGCCCCAATAGTCCCTCTTCATGCCTTGTCCCGGAAGGGGTTTGAACGGTCTTGATGAGGGTGAAGGACTCAGAGGTCCCTCCTAGCCCGTAGGGTGCAGAAACGTGAGAGCTATCCGCCGGTTTACCGTCCGCACCGTCCTGCCCGCGGAGCTGGCCGCCCTCGGCGAGCTCGTGCAGAATCTCCGTTGGTCCTGGCATCCGGAGACGCTGGATCTCTTCTCGGAGGTCGACGCCGACCTCTGGGAACAGGTCGGGCACGACCCCGTGGCCCTGCTCGGCGCGGTCAGTCCCGGCCGGCTCAGCGAGCTGGCCTCCGACCGCCGCTTCCTGCGCCGCCTCGCCGACGCGGCCGACGACCTGCGCGAATACATGACCTCGCCGCGCTGGTATCAGACGTTGCCCGAGGGAGCGCGCACCATCGCGTACTTCTCCCCCGAGTTCGGCATCGCGGCCGCGCTTCCGCAGTATTCGGGCGGTCTGGGCATCCTCGCGGGAGACCACCTCAAAGCGGCCAGCGACCTGGGCGTGCCGATCCTCGCGGTCGGCCTGCTCTACCGCCACGGCTACTTCACGCAGTCGCTGTCGCCCGAGGGCTGGCAGCTGGAGCACTACCCGTCGCTCGACGCGGGCGGCCTGCCGCTCACCCTGCTGAAGGATCCCGAGGGTGAGCCGGTCAAGATCCGCATCGCCCTGCCCGACGAGCGCGAGCTGCACGCCCAGGTGTGGGTGGCGCAGGTGGGACGGGTGCCGCTGCTGCTGCTCGACTCCGACGTGGCCGACAACGACACCGCCGCCCGCGACGTCACCGACCGCCTCTACGGTGGCGGCACCGACCACCGGCTCATGCAGGAGCTGCTGCTGGGCGTGGGCGGCGTACGCGCGATCAGGGCGTACTGCAAGATCACTGGGCACGCCGAGCCCGAGGTGTTCCACACGAACGAGGGGCACGCCGGATTCCTCGGCCTCGAGCGCATCCGCGAGCTGACCGAGGCGCGGCTCTCGTTCGACGAGGCGCTGGAGGCCGTGCGGGCGGGCACGGTGTTCACCACGCACACGCCCGTCCCCGCGGGCATCGACAGGTTCCCCGTGGACATGATCGAGCGCCACTTCGGCGGCTCGAACGCCTGGCCGACCGTGCCCGTCGAGCGGATCCTGGCGCTGGGCGCCGAGTCCGACCCCGGCCGGTTCAACATGGCGGTCATGGGCATGCGGCTGGCGCAGCGCGTCAACGGCGTGTCCCGGCTGCACGGCAAGGTCAGCCGGGAGATGTTCAAGGATCTCTGGCCCGGCTTCGACATCGACGAGGTGCCGATCGGGTCGATCACGAACGGCGTGCACGCGCCCACCTGGGTCGGCAGGGAGCTCATGGAGCTGGCCGGCCGGGAGGTGCCCTCGCTGCTGGAGCGAGCCCGCGGCTGGGAGGGCATCCAGAAGATCTCCGACGCCGACATCTGGCAGATCAGGGGCACGCTGCGCAAGAGGCTGGTCGAGGGTGCCCGCGTGCGCCTGCGCAGGTCGTGGCGCGAGCGGGGCGCCTCCGACGCCGAGCTCGGCTGGATCGACGACGCGCTCGACCCCGATGTGCTGACCATCGGCTTCGCCCGGCGGGTGCCGTCGTACAAGCGGCTCACGCTGATGCTGCGCGACTCCAAACGGCTGACCGAGCTACTCCTCGACCCGGACAAGCCCGTGCAGATCGTGATCGCCGGCAAGGCGCACCCCGCCGACGAGGGCGGGAAGAAACTGATCCAGCAGATCGTCAAGTTCGCCGACCAGCCGACTGTTCGCCACCGCATCGTCTTCCTGCCCGACTACGACATGGCGCTCGGCCAGCTCATGACCCAGGGCTGCGACGTCTGGTTGAACAACCCGCTGCGCCCGCTGGAGGCGTCCGGCACCTCGGGGATGAAGTCCGCGCTGAACGGCGGGCTCAACCTGTCGATCCGCGACGGCTGGTGGGACGAGTGGTACGACGGCACCAACGGCTGGTCGATCCCGACCGCCGACGGCGTGACGGACCCGGACCGGCGCGACGAGCTGGAGGCCGCCGCCCTGTACGACCTGATCGAGCACGAGGTGTCCGACCGGTTCTACGACCGCGCCTTCGACGGGATGCCGCGGCGCTGGATGGAGATGGTCAAGCACACCCTCGCCTCGCTGGGGCCGAAGGTGCTGGCCGGCCGGATGCTGCGGGACTACGTGGTCGACCTGTACAACCCGGCCGCCGCCTCGGCCCGCGCGCTGTCGGCCGACTCGTACGCGCCGGCGAAGGCGTTCGCGGCCTGGAAGGTCCGGGTCACCAGGGCCTGGCCGGGG
Organism: Nonomuraea sp. NPDC049784; assembly: GCF_040659615.1. Classification (NCBI taxonomy): domain Bacteria; kingdom Bacillati; phylum Actinomycetota; class Actinomycetes; order Streptosporangiales; family Streptosporangiaceae; genus Nonomuraea; species Nonomuraea sp. NPDC049784. The sequence continues at coordinate 3,571 of NZ_JBFAMX010000182.1, read as the reverse complement.
GTGCGCGTCGAGCACGTCGAAGCCTCGGGCGTGGGTGACACTCCGGAGGTGGGCGCCTCCATCGAGCTGCGGGCCACGGTCGCGCTCGGTGACCTTGAGCCCGGCGACGTGCTGGTCGAGGCGGCGTACGGCAAGGTCGGGCCGCACGACGAGCTGGCGCATCCGGTGTACGCGAAGCTCGCCGTCGCGTCGACGGACGACGACGGGCGGGCTTATTACACGGGCGAGGTCCCGCTCGACCGTACGGGAGCGTTCGGATACACCGTGCGGGTCGTGCCGCACCATCCGCTCGCGGCCACTCCCGCGGAATTGGGGCTTATCGCCGTGCCGGAGGAGCCCGTGGGCATGACGAACGGCACATTGCGTTAAACGCCGGGCAGGGCGAACGGCCACGTGGCGGTAAACGGACGGCATAATCAGGACGTGGACGACAGCGGCAACGGCCTGCGGGCCGACACTCTGGTGGCCACGGTCCGAGGTGTGCTGCCGTCCCTGACGCCGGCCGCGCAGACCGTCGCCCGGCTCATCCTGGAGGATCCTGCGACGGTGGCCAGGAGCACCATCACGGAGCTCTCCGCCGCCTCGGGCACCAGCGAGGCCACGATCGTGCGCACCGCCAGGCTGCTCGGGTTCGCGGGATATCCGCAGCTCAGGCTGGCCTTAGCGGCGGCCGCCGCGCAGCCCGACCGGCTCGTGCCCGGAGACCTGGCGCCCGACGATCCGCTGTCGGAGGTCATCCAGAAGGTGGCGCGGGCCGAGTCCGAGGCGATCAACGACACCGTCGCCCAGCTGACCTCCGAGCGGCTGGGGCTGGTCGTGGACGCCATCGTGGATGCGCGGCGGATCGACGCGTACGGGGTGGGCGCCTCAGGGCTCGTGGCCGAGGACGTCGCGCAGAAGCTGCTGCGCATCGGGCTGTCCAGTCACGCCTTCCAGGACGCGCACCTGGCGCTGACCAGCGCGGTGCTGCTCAAGGAGGGGGACGTGGCGATCGGCATCAGCACGTCGGGGGAGACGCCCGACGTGCTCGAGCCGCTGACCCGGGCCAAGGAGGCAGGGGCCACCACGGTCGCGATCACGAACAACCCGCGCTCGTCCATCGCGGAGCTGGCCGAACACGTGCTGATCTCCGCCGGGCGTGAGACGGAGTTCCGTCCCGGCGCCCTGGCCAGCAGGATCAGCCAGCTCCTCGTCGTCGACTGCGTGTTCGTCGGCGTCGCCCAGCGCACGTACGACTCCTCTCAGGAGGCGCTCGCGAGCACCAGGCGCGCCGTCAAGGAGTTCACCCGGAGAACGACACCTGCACGTCGTCAGCCTTGACGTACATCACGCGGTGGCCGAACTGGATCTCCAGGTACTTCGTCTTGCCCAGGACCACCTTGTGGTCCTGGTCCATGGTGAACGTGACCGCCCGGTAGTACTCGGCGGGCGCCGATCCGGCGAGCGTGTACTTCTCGCCGGCCGAGAACGTGTACTGCAGCGGGGTCACCGCCTGGTACGGGATGTCCGCCGGGTACGCCTCCTGCTCGGGGTAGGCCCTGCCGTACACCGGGACCGTGGCCTTGCCCGGCTTCGGCGTCACCACGAGTCCCATGGACGGCACGGCGGTCGGGGCGCCGGCCGGGTTGTAGAACCAGGCCTTCTGCCCGAGGTACCAGATGGCCGTCCAGTCGCCCTGGCGCTCGGCCACGGCGAAGCGCTGGCCGGTGGTGGCCCGGGCGCTGTGGTCGTACACGCTGTAGAGGGAGCCGCCGGTCGGGTGCTTGCCGATGTCCTTGACCAGCGGCGCGTCCTGCCTCGGCTCGGTGCGGAGCCAGACGGTGCTCGCGGGGAGCGGCGGGCAGTCGGCGTTCGGGTTCTTGCGGTCGCACCCGTAGAAGTACGGCTTATTCGTCGCGAAGTCCGGCTTTATCATGATCGAGCCGGAGTTGGGACCGCCGAACTGGTGCAGCGGGGCGCCGATCAGCTGGAAGTAGTGCGCCCAGTCCCAGAACGGGCCCGGGTCCTCGTGCATCCCCTTCACGGTCGTGGGCAGGGTGCCGGGGACGTTGTCGTGGCCCAGGATGTGGGCGCGGTCGAGCGGGATGCCGTACCTGAGCGCCAGGTAGCGGACCAGCCGGGCGCTCGACCGGTACATCGCCTCCGTGTACCAGGTGCTGCCCTCGGCCAGGAAGCCCTCGTGCTCGATGCCGATGGACTTGGCGTTGATGTACCAGTTGCCGGCCTGCCAGGCGACGTCCTTGCCCTTGACGTGCTGGGCGATGTGGCCGTCGGTGGAGCGCACCGAGTACTGCCAGCTGGCGCCGTACTTGGGGTCCTGGTTGAGGCCGATGGAGGGGCCGAAATATCCCTCCATGTCGTGAATGATGATGTATTCGATCTTCTGGCTGACCGGCCGGTTCGCCAGGTCGTAGTGCCCGTAGTCGTCGGGAGGCAGCTCCTGGTACGCGGAGGGGATCCACTCGCAGGAGATGGAGGCCGGGCACTCGACGCCATCGGTCCGCTCGTGGCGGAGACCGAGCTTCTCGAGCCACTTCTCGATCTTCTCGAGACCGGGCACGGCGGGCAGCGTGACCTTCTCCCCGTCGTCCGTGGTCCGCGCGGCGCCTTCCTTGATCGTCGCGAACACCTCGTCGGCGAAGAACTTGGCCGCCCCGGACTCCTCGGCCCCGGAGTACTTGGCGACGGCGCCGTACCACTCGCCCGGGTCTTCGCTCAGCGGCGCGCCGAGCGACTTCTGGTAGTCGGCGAGCAACGCCGCGCCACCGCGGATGTTGGCGACGTCGTCGGTACGCAGTCGCTCGTGACTCTCCCCGGTGAGCTCCGCGGCCTTCTCCATGGTGCGGAGGGAGCCGGGAATGTCGGTCTCGGTGGCGGAGGGCTCGGGACTGGGCAGCGGCCGGCTCTCATCCCCTCGGGCATCCTCGGCGCCTTCGCCATGATGGTTGGATGTCGTGAAGGCGGCGGCGTCGGTCAGATGCATGGGGCCGAACCCGGCGCTGTTGGAGGGCTGCCCGGCGTGGGCGTCCCACCGCGACTCGAGGTACGACACGCCGAGGAGGATGCTCTCGGGCACCTTGAACTCCTGGGCGGCGGCCGCGAAGGCCTCCTGGCGGTCGGCCGGCTCCTCGGCGTGTGCCGCTGGGGTGGCGGTTAAGGGCAAAAGGGCGACCACGGAGATCGCCAATAGGCGGCGCATGAACCACTCCTTGGACTGGGGGGCCACGTAGTGGAGTTCAGCGTCTCAACATTTTCCTTCGCTGGCGAGATCTTTGCGAAGATATTCTTCACCCCTTAACACTGTGGCAGGCAGACCAGTGCAAACGCCGCATCCCGTCGCCCGTCCGGGCGCTGTGTAGGGGGGCCGGGCTCGCCCACCCGTTGCCCTATCGGGTGGGTGGCCTGCTGGACCCCGCCCCGAGCGGTCCTCGCTTCGCTCGGGCGCCTTTCCCGGTGCGCGCCTGCGGCGCGCATCGCGATCGGGCGACGCGCCCTCGGGCATCCGATCCGGCGACGGACGGCACCGCCCCCTGCTCACCAGAGCGATGAGCAGGGGCATCGGACCGCCCAG
>NZ_JBFAMX010000181.1:0-18063 GCF_040659615.1 Nonomuraea sp. NPDC049784 | reverse complement strand
GTCGTTTTCGCCGACGAACCGACCCGCGGCCGCGCCACCAGCGCTCTGGCGATGGCCACCCGCTGCGCCTGCCCGCCGGACAGCTCTCCAGTACGCCGGCCGCTGAGGCCGGCCAGCTCCAGCCGCTCCAGCCAGGAGGCGGCCCGCGCGTAGGCCTCCTTGCGCTTGGTGCGGCCGAGCAGCAGCGGCAGGGCGACGTTGTCGGCCACGGTCAGCTCGGGCACGAGCTGACCGAACTGGAAGACGAAGCCGAAGGCGGTGCGCCGCAGCTCGCTACGGCGACCGTCGTCGAGCGTGTCCAGCCGGCGCCCGTCGAACCAGACCTCGCCGCCGTCCGGGGTGAAGATCCCGGCCAGGCAGTGCAGCAGCGTCGACTTGCCGGACCCGCTGGGCCCCATGATGGCCAGGACCTCGCCCGCGGTCACCGACAGGCTGGCCTCCAGCAGCGCGGGCGTGTTGCCGTACGAGCGGCTGATCCCCTCGGCGCGTAGGAGAGCGTTGACGATCACGAGTTGCGCACCGTCTCCGCCAGCGACCCCAGCCGGGCCTGGGTGACGTCGATCCACCGCAGGTCGGCCTCCAGCCGGAACAGGGCATGGTCGGCGAGGAGCATGTCGATCAGCGCGCCTTCGCGCCTGATCTCGGTCAGCTCCCGCATGCGTCGCAGATGCGTCGCGCGCTGGGCGTCCAGATAGCCGGCGGCGTCGCGGCCCAGCATGAGGGCGAGCAGGACCTTGGTGAACAGCACCGTCTGCAGGTACGGCTCGGCCGCGACCGGCTCGGCCAGCCACGCCTCGACCTCGCCCTTGCCGATCGGGGTGATGGCATAGCGCTTGCGGTCCGGACCGTCGCCCGGCTCGCTCTGCCCGGCGGTGACCTTGCCGTCCCTGGCCAGGCGGGCGAGCGTCGAATACACCTGGCCGAAGGGCAGCGGCTTGCCCCCGCCGAAGTAGGTGTCGTAGTCGCGTTTCAGGTCGTAGCCGTGGCTCGGCTGCCGCTCAAGGAGGCCGAGCAACGCAAGAGGGACGCTCATGCCAGGAGACTATACTCTGAGTGTATATCTGCCGCGTATAAGAGGGCTTCCCGCCGGGTGGAGGGCCGTTCAAGCGGGCAGGGAGGCGAGCCAGCCGGTCAGGATCTCGTTGACCTCCTCGTGGCGCTCCTGCTGGATCCAGTGGCCGCAGCCGTCGAGAATGTGGGAGGAGGTCAGGCCGGGCAGAGTGGTGGGGTATGCCTGGATGGCGCCGGTCATCCAGGTGGTGGAGGCGTCCAGCGCACCGCCGATGAACAGCGACGGCTGAGTGATGGGGGCACCGTCGAAGTCGGCCAGGTCTTCCCAGTCCCTGTCCATGTTCCGGTAGCGGTTGAGCGCCCCGCTCATGCCGGTCCGCTCGAACTCCGCGGCGTAGACATCCAGGTCGTCCTCGCTGAGCCAGGCGGGTAGCCGACCGGCGGGGAAGCGTCCGCGCAGGGTCCCGCCCCGGGACACGAAGTGCGGGTCCGGGGAGCCGGCAGGCGGCATGGTGTCGGCGGACAGGGCCGCGTAGAAGCCGGCGAGCCAGCCGCGGACGTCCGGTTCGATCTCGGCTTCCGCCCGCTCGGGTTCCTGGAAATAGCTGACGTAGAACTCCTCCTCTCCGCCCATGTTCGCGAAGACCTCGCTGGGGCGCGGCCCGCCGCGCGGGGCGTACGGCACGCTCAGCAGCCCGACCGCGCGGAAGACGTCGGGCGTGACGAGGGCGGAGTTCGCGGCGATGGTCGCGCCCCAGTCGTGGCCCACGATCACCGCCCTCTGCTCGCCCAGGGCGTGTACCACGGCGACGTTGTCCTCGATCAGGTCGAGCATCCGGTACGCGGCCACGTCCTCGGGCCTGGAGGACCGGCCGTAGCCGCGGACGTCGACGGCGACCGCCCGGTAACCGGCCGCGGCCAGCACCGGAAGCTGGTGGCGCCACGAGTACCAGAACTCGGGGAACCCGTGCACCAGCAGCACCAGCGGCCCGGAGCCCTGCTCCACCAGGTGGATACGGCCGGCGGGCGACGGGATCAGGTGATGTGTGACCCTTGTGACCGAAACAGGCTGCGACATCGATTCCCCCAAAGCATCCTCACGCGTCGAGCCGAACCATCGACCCGCTTTCCGGATGAATCATCCGGTGGGCGGGAGACCGCCACATAATCGTGTTGCCACTTCGGCAAACCGCATCGGGCACTCAGGAGGCTCGCGGTGGCGTCCCCACCACCTGAGCGCCGGACCAGCACTCATGTAGGAACCAATATCGATTCATTCCCGATATCGCTATTAGACATCGCTTGATCGCATCTGGTTTGCTCCTGATCTCTGACAGGCCGCAGCAAGGAGTTGACATGCGATACCTCCGCCCCCGCCGCGTCGCCGCAGCGTTGCCCGTGACCGCTCTGGCGATCTCCCTCCTGCCCGGTGGCGCCCTCAGGGCGGGCACAGCCTCGGCCGCGACGGTGGCGGCGTCCTCAGCGGTCGCGGTCGCGGTTTCGGGTGAGGCTCTGGCCAGGAAAGATCTGCGCGAGCTGGAGGTGTCCTTCAAGGGCCGCATCGGCGCGTACGCGGTCGACACCGCCACCGGCAAGACGGTGACATACCGGGCGGGTGAGCGCTTCCCGATGTTGTCCACCTTCAAGGCGCCCCTCTGCGCGGCTGTGCTGCACAAGGCGCGCACCTCCCAGCCCGGCCTGATGAGCAAGCTCGTCAAGTGGACGGCCGCCGACATGAAGCCCAACTCGCCGGTCACCGAGAAGCACGTCAAAGACGGCCTGACCGTCGCCCAGTTGTGCGAGGCGGCCGTCACCCAGAGCGACGGCACCGCGTCCAACCTGCTGCTCAAGCTGATCGGCGGGCCCGCCGGCCTGACGAAGTACTTCCGTACGCTGAAGGACCCGATCTCCCGTATGGATCGCTGGCACCCCGAACTCAACGACTGGACCCCCAAGGAGAAGCGCGACACCACCACACCCGCGGCCATCGGCCGCGACCTGCGCGTGCTCACGACTGGGGAGGCGCTGCACGCCAAGGACCGCGAGCAGCTCATCGCCTGGCTGCTCGCGAACAAGACCGGCGGCGAGCGCATCCGGGCCGGCCTGCCCAAGACCTGGACGATCGCCGACAAGACGGGCACCAACTCCGACGGATTCGGCGGCGGTAACGACATCGCGGTCATCTGGCCTCAGGAGGGGGCCGCTCCCATCTTCATGGCGATCTACACCAACCGCACCCCGGGCCTCGCCACCGACAACAAGGCCATCGCGAAGACCGCCACCATCCTGGCCCGCGCGCTCGGCAAGCTCTGACGTCCGGCGGGGAAGACGGCGGCATGTGAGATCTTCGCCTGAACGGGGGGCGCCGCGACCGTCATCGGGTTACGACCGCCGCGGCGCCCCGCGCCTTCACGATCAGTCGCCTCGCAGCACCGTCGTGGCCACCGAGATGGCCGTGTCAGTCCCCGGCGACGTGTCCATCGTCTCCTTCGACGACTCCATCCTCACCCGCCTGCCGCATCCCCCGATCACCGCCCTGAGGCGCGACACGTACGCGCTGGGCATGTTCACGGCGACGAAGCCGCTCCACGTGATGGCCGAGCGTCCGGAGCCCCGCGCGGTGCAGGCTCCCACTCCCGAGCTCGTGGTCCGCGGCAGCACCGCCCCGCCTGGCGCATGATCTCCATCCGTACGTCGCGCGGTCCGGCCGAGCCTGGCAGGTGCCTGGGGATCGGACGGCTCGCGTTGTCAGGCGGTGGCTTGGTCGAGGAGTTCGAGCAGGTGATGGTAGGGCTTGCCGGTGGCGCGGGTGAGGCCGAGTTCGCAGGTGCGGTTGAGTGAGGCGTGTGCGGTGTAGTCGCCGGCTGTCACGGAGGCGGCTTCGGCGTGGGTGGCCGAGGCGGTCAGTTCCGGATGGAGGAGGCCGCGGTCGCCGGCGAAGGCGCAGCACTGCCAGCCGTCGGGGACCACGACCTGCTCGGCGATGGTCTGGGCGATGCGGGTGATGGCGGTGTCCAGGCCGAGGCGGGTGGAGGAGCAGGTGGGGTGCAGGGCGAGGGTGGGCAGGCGGCGGGCCGGGGTGGATAGGCGGGGCAGGATGTGTTCGGCGGTGTAGGCGACCGCGTCGAGCACGTTGAGGTCGGGGATGAGGTGGCTGTAGCCCTCGGTGCAGGAGGCGGCGTCGCTGACGACGGGGATGCGGCCGCCGTCGGTGGCTTGTAGGAGGGTGTCGCGGACGCGTCGGCCCATGGCTTGGTGGCCGTCGGTGTAGCCCTTGGAGGACCAGGGTGTGCCGCAGCACAGGCTCGCGATCTCTTTCGGGATGTGCAGGCGCAGGGCGGCGCGTTCGGCCAGGCGTTGGAAGGCGGTCATGACCCCGGGGCCGTCGTCGGCGGGGGCGAACAGGGTGTTCAGGCAGGACGGCAGGTAGACGGCGTCGGGGTCGGCGGCCGGGGCGGGGCGGCGGCGCGTGCCGCCGCGGGGCAGGTCGCGGGTCCATTGGGGGATGGTGTCGGGGCTGGTGAGGGCACGGGCGGTCTTGGCGGCGCCTTCGGCGAGCCGGGGTGGGGTGGCGGCGGCGGTGTCCAGGGCCAGGTTCATCGCCTGGGTGATGCCGTCCCAGTGGCGGGCGGCGCTCTTCCAGCCCTTCTGCGCCAGGCTCCCGTGCCGTTCTGCGCGCAGGCGTTTGGTCAGGTCGCCGGTGTTGATGAGGACGGGGCAGGCGGTGGCGCACATGCCGTCCACGGCGCAGGTGTCGACGGCGTCGTAGCCGTACTCGGTCTCGAGGTGGCGGGCGAGTGTGTGGTCGCCGGCGGCTTGGGCGGCGGCCAGCTCGCGGCGTAGGACGATGCGCTGGCGGGGGGTGGTGGTGAGGTCGCGGCTGGGGCAGACGGGTTCGCAGTAGCCGCATTCGACGCACCGGTCGACCTCGGGCTCGACGGGCAGGACGGTTTTGAGGTCGCGCAGGTGTGCGTGCGGGTCGTCGGTGAGGACGACGCCGGGGTTGAGGGTGCCTGCGGGGTCGCACAGGCGTTTGACCTCGCGCATCACCTCATACAGCTCCTCGCCGTACTGGCGGCGGACGAAGGGGGCCATGACGCGGCCGGTGCCGTGTTCGGCCTTGAGCGTGCCGTCCCGGCCCAGGACGGCCTCGACCATGTCGTGGGTGAAGTCGGCGTAGCGCTGCAGGCCGGTGTCGAAGCGCTCGTTGAGCATGAAGTGCAGGTTGCCGTCCTTGGCGTGGCCGAAGATGACGCTGCGCTCGTAGTGGTGTTTGGCGAACAGGTCGGTCAACTCGTCGCACAGGTCGGCCAGGGCGGACACCGGCACGGCGACGTCCTCCAGCAGGGCGGTGGTGCCAGTGGGGCGGGCGCCGGCGACGGAGGCGTACAGACCCTTGCGGATGTGCCACAGCGCGGCCCGGCCGCCGGTGTCCCTGCTGAGGCGGGCCGGGGCGGCCAGCCCCAGCTGCGGGAACAGCATCTCGGCGGCGCGTTCGCGTTTGCCGAGCAGATCGGCGTCGGATTCCTGCCATTCGATCAGCAGCGCGGCGTGGTCGTGCACGGCCAGGGTGCGCAGCAGGTCGTCGGCCTTGGGGTCGCTCTGGGCCACCCGCAGCGATTCGGCGTCCAGCAGTTCGACGGCGGCGGGCTCGGCGGCGACCAGGCCGGGCATCGCGGCCATGGCCTGGCGCAGGGTGGGGAAGATGAGCAGGCCGGTGGCGGCCAGGGGGTGGGCGGGGACTGTGCGCAGCACCGCCTCGGCGACGAAGCCCAGCGTGCCCTCGCTGCCGATGATCAGGTGGGCGAGGATCTGCGCGGGCGAGTCGTGGTCGAGGAAGCTGTTGAGGCCGTAGCCCATGGTGTTCTTGAGCGAGAACTGGGCGGTGATGCGGCGCACCGAGTCCGGGTTGCCGCGGACGCGGTCGCGCAGCCGTTCCAGGCCCTTGGTGAGGTCGGGCTCCAGGGCGCGCAGCCGATCGTCGGCGTCGGGCGCTGCGGTGTCGATCACGGTGCCGCTGGGCAGCACCAGAGTCATCGACTCCAGGGTGCGGTAGGTGTTGGCGTGCGTGCCGCAGGTCATGCCGCTGGAGTTGTTCGCGACGACACCGCCGATCGTGCACGCCGACTCACTGGCCGGGTCCGGCCCCAGCTTGCGGCCGTACGGGGCGAGGCGGGCATTAATCTGCCGCAGCACCGCGCCAGGCTGCACCCGCACCCGCGCCCCGCCCTCCAGCACCTCGACGGCGCGGAAGTGCCGGCGGGTGTCGACCAGCAGGCGCTCGCTCACCGCCTGCCCGCTCAGGCTGGTGCCGCCCGAACGGAAGGTCACCGGCAGGCCGGCGCGCAGCAGCGCCGCCACCTGCTCAGCGCTCTCGGGCACCAGCACAGCCTGCGGCGTGAGCAGGTAGTGCGAGGCGTCGTGCGCCATCCCGAGCCGATCACTCGCCCTGGTCCGGGCGATCCCCGGCACGGCGGCCTCCACCGCGGCCAGAGTCGCGTGGTCGGGCGCGGTCAGCCGCCGCGATTCTGGATCGGTCACGCTGAAGCTCCCTTGAAGTCATCGCCGAGGGTCAAGGTGGATCTTAGGGTCCGGTCCGGCGTCGGCTGAGCCTTGGGGGTGGGCGGCGATGGCTCCGGCCAGGCCGGCCGAAACTCCCAGGATACCGAGGGTGGTGACGTCCTCGAGCACGCGTCCACGCGTGCCAGGAGGGGCCGGCGACTACCTGCGGGGCTCAAGTTCCTGGAGGTTTGCGGGGCCCTATGCTGTACCCGCATGAAGGATCTTGGTAGCCAGGTCGCGTACCGGGACGGCTTCTCGGACGTGTCCGGGGGTGGACCTGTCTCCCGAGCTGATCTCGCGAGGCCATCGGATGAGGCCCGACCTGAGCTTCGACGTACCGGATTCACCGCTGACGCTGGCGCACGGGGCGGCCAGGTCGAGGAGCAGAGGCCGCCCAGCCCTGCACCCGCCCGGCGGCCGTCTTGCCGAATCGTCCTGAGCTACGAGCCGTCTGGCGGACGGCGCCCCCCGGCACCCCGGCCGACCATGACATTGGATGTGTTGGCGTTGCGTACGTGGCGGTTGACCGTGGCGAAGAGCGCGAGGACGGCGAGCCAGGCGGCAAGGGCGAGGGCCACCGCATGTGCGCCCATGAGGGCTATCATTTCTCCGCTCAGCATGGTGCCCAGTGACAGCGCGCCCATGGTGAGGGTGGACACGGCCGCCGAGGTGCGTCCGCGCAGATGGTCGGGAGTGGCGTTGAGGCGGTGGGTGGTGATGGTCACGGAACAGATGGGCGCGATCATCGATTCGGCACCCGCGATCAAGCCGAGCAGCAGTGCGTTGGGAGCAGCGGCGTAGAAGGGGAACGTCAGCGCCTCTACCCATAACATCGTCACCGCGATCCGTCCCAGCGCGAAGCGACAGGCGAGCCGATCCGCCAGGAGCGATCCGACCAAGGCGCCGATTGCCGCACCCGAGAAGATCAGGCCTATCTGTGTCGGTGTCGCGCCGACGCCCTGCGCCAGCGTGACGATGACAAGGTATCCGGCGCCGTAGCGGAGGTTGTCGCCCGTCTGGATCAGGCTGAACAGGCGGACCACCGGCTCCCGCCACTCCCGCCCCGTCCACTCTCGGGCCGCACCAGCGCTCGGACCCGCACTTGTTCGCGCCGCAGTCCCGCGACGATCTGGCTTCCCAGGTTTCCTGTCGCCCCGGCGACGAAAACATCGCTCATTACTTTCTCCGTATCCCCATGCGTGTGGCTTGGATGCTCAGAGGCGACGGTAGGGCTTGTAATGTGTTACAAGGTCAAGTGCTGGGGGCGGGTGGCATGCGTATCGGGGAACTGGCCGAACGGACCGGGGTCGACCAGCAGTTGCTGCGCTACTACGAAAAGCAGGGGCTGCTGGAGCCGCAGCGCGCCGCGAACGGCTACCGCGTATACGCCGAAAAGGACATCGCGATTGTCCGGCGTATCCGCGGGCTCCTGGCCGCCGGGCTGTCCACGGCTACGATCGCCGAGTTGGGCACCTGCGTGCGCGGCGAACCACCCACACCCGTCTGCACCGGCGCGCTCCAGCGCCTGCACGGCGAGCGCACCCGCATCGAAGAGGTGATCAGCAGGCTGCTCACCTCCCAGGCCGCGCTCGATGCGGTCATCAAGCGCGGCGGCGACCGACCGCAGCCGGAACGCCCCGGTCACTGATCACGGAATCCCGCTTCTTCTGCGTACTGCCGCTCGGCGTCGGCGCCGAGCAGCGGTTCGTCCGCTGCGCGGAGGTCCTGATTGGGGAGCCCGTTCGGGTATTCCCGCCGCACCCGATCGAGTGCTGCCAGCGCTATGCCCAGGTGACGACGTTTACTCGCCTCGTAGAAAAACTGCGCCCCGCCGGAGAGTTTCGGGTCGGCGTGCAGTGGCTTGTCCGAGACGCACAGCAGGGTCGCATTGGGAATGCGGTAGCGGAAGCCGTTGGCGGCGATCGTCGCGGATTCCATGTCGACCGCGATGCTGCGGGCGCCTTTAATCATGGTCAGGGTCCGGCGTTGGTTGAACTCCCAATTCCGGTTGTCGGTGGTGTGCACGACGCCCAGACGGTAGCGAGCGCCCGCGGCGTCGAGGCTGTCGAGCAGGAACGTGTTGAGGCGGTGGTTGGGGATGACGGGGATGTCGGTCGGCAGCACCTCGTCGAGCACATGGTCGGCTCGCTGATAGGCGGTGGCGAGCACGAAGTCGCCCCGTGCCTGGTGATTCCGCAGTCCTCCGCAGTGCCCGATCATGATCATCGTATCGGGCCGCAGCACGGCGAGGTGGTCGGTGATGGTCTTGGCGTTCGACGGGCCGACGCCGATGTTGACCAGGCTCACCCCGCCCCCCTGCGCCGCGCGGTGAGAGGCGACATCACCTGCCCCACAGAGCCTCACCCAAGAGGACCGCTGCCGGCGTGCCGCCTTACGCAGCCGGCAGGTGGCCCGGGTGGTGCCATGAGAACACCTCATCAGCAGACCATCAGCGTTTCCGAAGCGTCCACGAGCACAGTCGTCCCTGTCAGCAGTAACGAACACGATGCAGGGAGCAGAGCATGACCGAGTACGCATGGAGGGACGAGGCCGCGCCCATCGGGACGGGCCCTTCACAGGTGTCCCGCTTGTTCGAACCCGCTGAGCTGGGCGATCTACGTCTGCCCAATCGGCTGGTGATGGCGCCGATGAGCCGCAACCGCGCAGCCGCGGACGGCGTCCCGGAACCGATCATGGCGACCTACTACGCGCAACGCGCCTCCGCCGGGCTGATCATCGCTGAGGCGGCCACCCCGAACGCCGTCGGCCAGACCTACCCCAACATCCCCGCCATCTACGATCAGGCGCACGTGGCCGGATGGCGACAGGTCACGGACGCCGTACACGCCGCGGGCGGGCGGATGTTCCTGCAAGTGCAGCACGGCGGCCGCGTCGGCCACCCCGACAACAGCGGGCTGACGCCGATAGCGCCCTCGGCGGTACCGCTCCCGGACACCATCGTCACTCCCAGCGGGCGCCAGAGCGCCGTCGTGCCCCAACCGATGAGCCTGCGGGAGATCGACGCCACCGTTGCCGACTTCGCCGCCGCCGCCCGCAACGCCATCGCGGCGGGATTTGCCGGAGTGGAGGTGCACGCGGCCAACGGCTACCTCCTGCACCAGTTCCTGGCCCAGAACACCAACCACCGCAACGACGCCTACGGCGGCCCGGTCACCGGCCGCATCCGCTTCGCGGTCGAGGTGGCGCAGGCCGTCACCGAGGCGATCGGCGCCGACCGGGTGGGCGTGCGCATCTCCCCCGCAGTCCCCGTCAACGGCATGGACGAAGGCGACACCGACAACATCTACCCCGCACTCATCGACGCACTGGCACCCGCGGGCCTGGCCTATCTGCACGTCGTCTTCGCCAGCCCCGACCAGCCCCTCTTCCGCACCATCCGCGATATGTGGCCGGGCACGCTGATCGCCAACCCGGCGCTGCCCTGGCCAGGCCCGTTCCCGGCCGACGGCGGCAAGGACAAGGGCGAGCAGCTGCTGGCCGCAGGAGCCGACCTCATCTCCCTCGGTCGGGGGTTCCTGGCCAATCCCGACCTGGTCCAACGGCTCCGCACCGGTGCGCCGCTCAATCCGCTTCGAGAGGAAGGCATGTTCTACACGGGCGGAGAGACGGGCTACACCGACTACCCAGCGCTGACCACCGCCCGCCACCGAGCCGGGACGCTCCAGCACGCCGCGATATGACCATCACCGACATGGTCGCATCGCCGACGCCGGAGCCCCTCGAAGTCCGGGATGAGGCATGACGCCCGGGCCGCCGACAGTTCAGCACACAGGAGAAAGAGCTGCCCGGGCAGCGTACGCGGCCTCCTCCGGGGTCAGGTCCGTGCCCTGCCGGAATGCCTCGGAGAAGGCGGCCTCGCCCAGGGCGGCCGTCGTCGCCGTCGTGATCCGCTCGACGTCGCCGCGCTCGGCCGGCGGCAGCGGAGCGCCCACGCTCCGGCGGGCCGCATCCGCCGCGCCGAGCAGCAGGGCCGCGCACCTGGCTCGATCCGCGTCCCCGTGAAGCGCCGCCGCCCCCGCGAGGCCCTCCAGAGACAGGGCCATGGCGCGCGGTTCCTCAAGGGAGCATGCGACTTCCAAGCTGAGAAGGTGGCGGATCGCCGCCTGAGATTCGTCACCGCGCAGTTCGGCGACGAATCCGAGCTCCGCGAGGAGCAGATGGTCGCCGGCCTTCGAGGACAGAGCGGCGTTGGAGTCGCGGATGCGCAGCAGACGCGCCTCGGCGGCGTCGAGGTCGCCGGAGCGGCGTTCGCCGAGGGCGAGCCCCATCTCCGCGTGGACCTCGCCGTACTTGTAGCCCAGCTCGGCTGACAGCCGTAGGGCACGCTCATGCAGCTCACGAGCCTTGTCCCACTCCCGGGTGAGCAGCGCCAGCCGGCCGAGGCCGGAGTAGCGCGCACAGATCTCACTCTCCAGCCTGAGTTCCTGCGCGATGCGCAGCCCCTCACTCTGCAGGCGCCAGGCCTCCGCGTAGTCGCCCTTGATCTCGGCGAGCGCGGCGAGCGGCTGCACAGTCTGCATCTCGCCCCAGCGGTCCCCGAACGCGCGGAACAACTCGGCGCTGCGCAGACCGTCCCGCTCGATGCCGGCGAGGTCACCCTGGATCAGCGCGTGCATGGCGCGCAGCCCGAGAGCGGCGGCGGTGCCCCACTGGTCACCGGCCGCGGCGAAGAGGTCCAGCGCCCGGGCGTTGATCTCACTGCTGGCGGCGGGATCACCGCCGTTGAACAGCCCGTACGCGTACAGCCACACGGCCCGGCCGCGCCGTATCGGATTCCCGCCGGTCGAGTCGGGGCCCAGCCACGCCTGGGAGCGGTCCCCGGTCAGCAACGTGAACGCACCCCGCAGCTCGCGGAGCTCCGCGGACTCGGGGGCGACGGCGAGTACCGCCGACAGGGTGCGGGCCGCCTCGCTCAGACGGCCTCGCAGCAGCCACCACCAGGCCAGCGCAGTGGCGAGGCGTACCGCTTCTTGGCGCACGGTCTCGGCCGTCGCGGCCCGCCGTACCGCCTCGTGTAGCGCCGAGCGCAGGTTGGCCGCCTCAGCGTCGAGGCGGCTGAGCCAGGCCTGCTGCGCGGGACCGCGAAGATGGGGCTCGGCCTGCTCGGCCAGGTCCAGGTAGTGGTGCAGGTGGCGGTCACGTACATCGTCGATTTCTGCCGCATCTCTCAGGCGCTCCATCGCGTACACGGTCACGGATTCGAGCAGCCGATAGCGGGGACCCGTCGGTCCGTTGACCATGACGACCAGTGACCGGTCGACGAGCCGGGTGACCAGGTCGAGAACCTCCTCGCACGGCACCGGGTCACCTGCGCACACGGCTTCCGCGGCGTCCAGGGTGCAGCCGTCGGCGTGCACGGCGAGGCGGCGCAGCACGGCACGCTCAGGTGTGGTGAGCAGTTCCCAGCTCCAGTCGATCGCTGCCCGCAAGGTCTGCTGACGCGCCGGTGCGCCGCGCTGCCCATGGGTGAGCAGCCGGAACCGGTCACCGAGGCGCGCGGCGAGCTCGTCCACGCCAAGGGCCCGGACCCGGGTGGCGGCGAGTTCGAGGGCGAGCGGAATGCCGTCGAGCCGGTGGCAGATCTCCGCGACGGAGCCCTGGTTGGCCGCGTCGAGCGAGAAGCCGGGGGCCGCCGCGACGGCACGCTCGGCGAACAGCCGCACCGCGTCGGCCGCTTCGAGCGGCTCGACAAGGAACACCGCTTCGCCCGCCAGGCCCAGCGGCTCCTGGCTCGTGGTCAGGATCCGCAGTCCAGGCGCGGCACGCAACAGCAGCTCCGCGAGCTCGGCCGCCGGTTCGACGATGTGTTCGCAGTTGTCCAGGACGAGCACGATCCGGCGGTCGCGCAGGGCCGCAATGAGCCGGTCGGCGAGTGAGTGAGGCACCCCGAGGCTGGAGGGCACGTCGTCCCGGACACCGAGCACCACCGCGACCACCGCTACGAGGTCCGCCAATTCACCCGTGTGACCGGCGAACTCGACAAGCCACACCCCGTCGGGTACGTCCCCGGCGAGCCGCGCGCCGACCTCCACGGCAAGTCGCGTCTTGCCGACGCCGCCCGTTCCGGTGAGCGTGACCAGGCGTGCGGTGCCGAGGAGCCGTACGACCTCCGCCACGGACGGTGCGCGACCGACCAGCGTGGTGAGCGGGGCAGGCAGATTCGACCGGGGGCGACCGTCGCCCGCCGCCGCGGCACCGACCGGGACGGCGCCGGGACCCGCGCCGGTGTCGAGAGCCAGGGACAGGTCCTGGCGCAGGATCGCGGAGTGCAACGCGGCCAGTTCCGGACCAGGGTCGAGCCCCAGCTCCTCTGCCAGCCGATCACGCAGCTCGGCGTACGACTCCAGCGCCTCGCTCTGGCGACCGGCCAGGTACAAGGCCCGCATCTGGACGGCGCGCAACCGCTCCCGCAGCGGATGGCGGGCCACCAGGCCCGCGAGCTCCCCGATCAGCAGGGTACGGTCGCCCGTTTCGAGGCGGGCCTCGGCCTGCTCCTCCACGACGGCAAGGCGCTGTTCGGCCAGGCGGTGCGCCGCCGTGCGCGCGAACTCCTCGTCGGCGAAGTCAGCGAACGCGGGCCCCCGCCACAGCTTCAGAGCCTCGGTGAGCAGCGCGGCTCTCGTCAGAGGGTCGCCGGCCTGGCGGGCCTCGCTCACCAAGGAGTGGAAGAGGCGCGAGTCGATCTCGTCCTCGGCGTCGTCGACGCGCAGCCGGTAGCCGGGCGCCTGGTGCAGCACACGGTCGCGGCCAAGAGTCCGGCGCAGCTGGGAGACCTTGGCCTGGAGGGCATTGGCCGGGTTGTTCGGCGGTTCCTCGCCCCACAGGTCGTCGATGAGCCGATCGGCGGAGACCAGCCGACCTTCGTGCGCCAGTAGATCGGCGAGCAACGCCCGGACCTTCGCCTCGGGGACCCTGATCTCGTGTCCCTCGCCGTCCCACACGACCAATGGGCCGAGCACCCCGAACCGCATGGGGTAAACCGTACACACCAAGCTGGGGTGTCGGTTTCCCCGAGCAACTGCACACCTTCCAGATGGCCGCCGGGTATTCGCCCAAGTCGGACGACGCGATCCGGAAGTTCGCCGAATGGGTCCGGCCGTGCCCGCCCCGGCGACCAGGTCCGGGTCCGCAACGTGACGACGTGGGAACGTTCCATGGCCGAGCTGTCTCGCGGCTGCACCTGGGCAGAAACGAGCGCGCTCGTCCTGCTCAGCGGTCAGAAAACTCGCGTCTGCGCCCTGCCGGCAGGCGCCGAACGCGCCCCGTGCTCGAAGTCATTCGTCTTCAGGACGTCACTCCACGAGCCCCTGATTTCTCCCCGTTGCCGACGTCATCGCGACATGTTACGTTTTCATGTGAAAGAAAAGTCTTACATATGGCGGGAAGTGGTGACAGTGGCCGAGCTGACTGGCCGCTTCGGCGCCTGCCGAGGCGGCCAAGACATTCGCCATGCCGGACCCGGAGCCGGGTCCCGGATTCAAGGAGCATCCTGATGACCTCGTGGCCCGAGGCGACCCTCTGCATCGCGGTGCCGATCTCGGCCGCATTCGTGCTGACCGAGCTGCACACCCGGGCGACGTCGATCGAGCAGATCATGCGGACCGCCGGATGAAGGCCATCAGGTACCACGCCTACGGCCCGCCTGCCGTCCTCAGGCTGGAGGACGTCGACACGCCGGCGGTCGGCGACGACGAGGTGCTGATCCGGGTACGGGCGGCCTCGGTCAACGCCGGAGACCGGCACTTCATGCGGGGCGCGCCGTACATCTTCCGGGCGATGGCGGGCCTGACGCGTCCCAAAGTGCCCATGCTCGGCACCGACCTGGCGGGTCATGTGGAGATGGTGGGCAGGAACGTCACCTCTTGGCGGCTGGGGGACGAGGTGTTCGGCTGTGCCGTCGGCGCCCTGGCCGAATATGTCAGCATCCGTCATGACGGGGCGGTGGCGAGGAAGCCGGCCGGGCTGACGTTCGAGCAGGCGGCGGCGGTGCCGACGGCGGCGGTCACCGCACTGGAGGCGCTGCGCGGCCGGGTGCGGGCCGGGGACAGGGTGCTGGTCAACGGGGCCGCGGGGGGCGTCGGGACGTTCGCCGTACAGATCGCCAAGGCGCTGGGCGCGGAGGTGACCGGCGTGTGCGGGAACTCCAATGTGAAGCTGGTCCGGGCGATCGGCGCGGACCACGTCATCGACTACTCCACGTCGGACTTCGCCCGCGCCGAGGGCCGCTACGACCTGCTGCTGGACAACGTGGGGAACCGGTCGCTGGCCGACTGCCGGCGCGTGCTCGCCCCCACCGGGACGTTCGTCCCCAACAGCGGCACCGGGGGGCGCTGGATCGGGCCGATGGGGCGTATTGTCACGGCTCTGCTGCTGTCGCTGGTCGGGCGTAAGAAGACGGCCAACTTCGTGACACGGCCGAAGGCGGCGGATCTGGACGCGCTGTGCGAGCTCATAGAGGCCGGCGAGGTCACCCCGGTCGTGGACCGGACGTACCCGCTGAGCGAGGTGGCCGAAGCCATGACCCACCTGGAGACCGGACACGCCCGGGGCAAGATCGTCATCACCATGTGATCGCCTGGTCGCCTGCTTTCCCTCGCTAGGCGCCGATCCCCGATCCACCGCCGACGACGATGTTCTCTCCGGTGATGAAACCGGCCGCTTTCGAGGCGAGGAACGCTACGACTTCGGCGATCTCTTCGCTGGTCCCGAACCTCCCGAGGGGAACCCGGGAGGCCGTGGTGGTGGCGAGCTCTTCCAACGCTTCGGGCGGGAGTCCTTGTTTGGCCCAGATTCCGGTGTCGACCGGTCCGGGGCTGATGGCGTTGACCCGAATCCGCCGGGGCGCCAGCTCGAGAGCGAGGGACGGCACGAGGGAAAGGAGGGCTCCCTTGGTGGCGACGGTGACGGACCCGTTGGGGATTCCTCTGGTGGCGCCGATTCCGATGTTGAAGACGATGGATCCTCCATCGTTGAGCAGGGGCAGAACCTTTTGGAGGGTGAAGAACTGGCCTTTGACGTTGACGTTGAACAGGTCGTCATAGGTGGCTTCGTCGAAGGCCTCGATCGGTTGTGGCCGGACGATTCCGGCGTTGAGGAACAGCGCGTCGAGCGTGCCGAAGCGCTCCCGGATTTCTTCGGCGACGCGATCGGTGTCGGCCAATGATCGGGCGTCGGCGCGTACTACGACGATTTCTTCCGGGAGTTCTTTCTCGGCCGCGGCGATGGTGTCGGGGTTCTGCCCGGTAACGATCACCTGGTATCCGCGTTGATGGAGCAGTGCGGCGGTGGCCTTGCCGATTCCGCTGGTTCCGCCGGTGATCAGGGCTGTGGGTGTGGACACGTCTTCGTCTCTCTCGATATCTGAGGGCTGCTCGTCTAGTTGTTGAAGTAGTGGCCTTCGTCGAGGTCCGCGATGAGGCCGGGCTGTGCGGGATGCCAGTCCAACTGCTTCTGGGTCACGGTGCTCGAGGCCGGGACGTCCAGCGAGAAGACGAAGCCGACGAACCCGAAATGGCCGTCTGCCTCCTCAACGGGAACGGCCGTCACCGGCAGCGACAAATGCCGGCCGATGACCTCGGCGATGTCCCGAACCGGCACACCCTCGTCACCGACCCCATGCAGTCGCACGCCCGCGGGCGCTGACTCCAGGGCCAACCGGAACAGATGCGCGGCGTCGAGCCGATGCACGGTCGGCCAGCGGTTGAACCCGTCGCCCGGGTAGGCGGAAACGCCCTTGGCCCGGGCGATGCCGATGAGCTGCGGGACGAAGCCGTGATCGCCCTCGCCGTGCACCGACGGCGGGAGTCGCACCACCGAGACGCGCACGCCGCGCCCGGCGAACGACAGCGCCGCCTCTTCCGAGGCGAACCGGAGCTCCGCGAACGCCCCGGGATCGGGCACGCTCTCTTCCGTCGCGAGGCGGCCCGGCGTGAGCCCGCCGGTCCCCGAGGTGATGACGAACGGCCGGTCGGATCCCGCCAGCGCCTCGCCCAGCACCTCGATAGCGCGCCGATCCGCCTGGACGGCGGCCGGAAAGTCGGAGAAGTCATGGATGAAGGCTGTGTGGATGACGCCATCCGAAGCGGCCGCTCCGCTGCTCAGGCTGTCGAGGTCATCGAGGGCGCCGCGATGCACCTCGGCGCCGGCGGCCGTCAGCGTCTCGGCGGCCTCGTCCGAGCGGGCGAGGCCGAGAACCTGATGCCCCGCACCCAGCAGTTCACGGACGATGGCACTCCCGATGAATCCGGTCGCACCGGTGACAAACACGCGCAAGATGCACTCCATTCGACACAAAATGGGGGACCGGCCCGATGTGGCACTTCGACGGTGCCGGCCGGTGATTCCACCTTGCGGCCACAGAGCGCTTCCGGTCCAATGAATGTTTCGCAAGGCGCGATACGATCCGTGCATCACTGCAGGTCATCGCCGTGGATCGGGGTCGTTGGCCGAAGGCGCGTGAGGGCTAGGCTGGAGGTATGCCCGACTCGCCACTGCCCCCGGTGGACCTCGATCTGCGGTTGGTGCGGTGCTTCACCGTCGTCGCCGAGCACCGGCACTTCGGCCGCGCCGCCGCCGTCCTGCATCTCACGCAGCCGTCCCTGAGCCGGCAGATCCGCCGGCTCGAACAGCAACTGGGCGCTCGCCTGCTGGACCGTACCCCGCAAGGCAGCCGGCTCACCGAGGCCGGCGAGGTCTTCCTGCCCCACGCCACGGCGCTGCTGCGCTCAGCCGCCCAGGCCGCGGCGCGCACCCGGGCCGCCGCCCAGCCCAGCCGCATCACCATCGGCTACACGACGGGCGTCATCGTCACTCCGGCGGTACGCGAGTTGCGCCACCTGCACCCGGACGCCGACGTACGTACCCTGCATCTTTCCTGGAACGAACCGCGCGCGGCCCTGCTCGATCACCGCGTGGACGCGGCCGTGACCCGGCTGCCGTTCCCCACCGACCAGCTGCAAGTGACGGTCCTCTACGACGAGCCCCGGGTGCTGCTGGTCCCCCTCGACCACCGCCTGGCCGGCAAGGAATCCGTCACCCTCGATGACATCGCCGACGAACCCCTGCCACGGGTACGGCGATCCGACCCTGCCTGGAGCGCCTTCTGGCGCCTCGAACCACGCCCCGACGGACGCCCAGCGCCCGACGGTCCACTCATCGACGCCATCGAGGACAAGCTCGAACTCATCGCCGCCGGACAGGCCGTGGCCATCGTGGCCGGCCTCCGTGCCGGCAGCCTGCGCCCCGACCTCACCGCGGTGCCGCTGGAGGGCGTCGAGCCAAGCCATGTCGTACTGGCGAGCCGCGCCGACGACCGTAGCCGTCTCGTGGCGGCCTTCCGCAAGATCGCCCAAGCCCACCTCACGGGTGACCTCAGCTAGGGAGTGTCTGACAAATGATCAACATGCACGCTTGAATGGTCGATCGTGGTGCGACGTGGTGAGCTGACCGACAAGGCGTGGGTGCGGATCG
>NZ_JBFAMX010000180.1:0-18130 GCF_040659615.1 Nonomuraea sp. NPDC049784 | reverse complement strand
AGATCACGGACACGATGACGATCGCGACAGGCCAATCCATGACGACCCCTCCCACAGAACCCGGCACTTTCAGCCCACATCACCGGCTACTGCCCACGCCAGGGACGAAGGTCCCGCATACGGTCCCGGAGACCAGTGAGAATCGGCGCTGGTGAGGTCGCGGTCCAACGGCTCTCGGCGTGGAATCAGGGAGTGGTCGCGCGCCGGGCCGCGTGCGGGTGGTCAGTCCCTGGGTCGTTTGGCTCCGTGATTGGGACCTTCGGCCCTACGGCTCTCCTATGCGAATTGTCAGCATTCTTATGGTTCCATTTTTCAGCACCGGGGGGCTCACATGGGACTGGAGCGAGGAAGACCGGGCGGCAGCCTGGCGCTCAGGATCGACTCTTCGTCGCAATCGTGCAGGCCGCTTCTTGTGACCACGGAGGTGTCTGACGGCGTGACGGTGATGGGAATCGCGGGCGAGTTGGATATCGCGACGGCCGAGTCGCTGGGCATGCTGGGGAACACTGTGATGGCGGGCGCCGGTCGGCGGGTGGTGCTTGACCTGTCCGGCGTTACGTTTTGCGATATGTCGGGCCTGAGAGCGCTGCGCGTTTGCGGCGAGACCGCCCGCGCTTCGGGGGTGGCGCTCGAGCTGGCCGGTCTGCGCGATCGAATGCTGTGGCTTCTCAC
This sequence comes from Nonomuraea sp. NPDC049784, assembly GCF_040659615.1. Lineage (NCBI taxonomy): Bacteria > Bacillati > Actinomycetota > Actinomycetes > Streptosporangiales > Streptosporangiaceae > Nonomuraea > Nonomuraea sp. NPDC049784. The sequence goes on along the minus strand of NZ_JBFAMX010000180.1, from coordinate 17,458 downwards.
GATGAGCGGGCTCATGCCCGTGTTCGCGCCGGTCATGGCGACGGAGAACCGATCCTCCATCGCGACTTCCCGAAACGGACATCAGCGCACATCGGTGCTCACCCGTCACGAGGTCCGCCCTCGTTTGTAGGCGGCCACGGCGGTCGGCAGCGTCGGGAACAGCAGATCCTCACCGATGGCCTCGGTCAGGCCGAACGCGTCGAGCTGGGTCCGGAGATCGTGCTTGACCCTGGCCATGGCGAACACGATGCCCCGGCGGGCCAGCTCGGCGCGGAGGGACTCGACCGCGTCCAGAGCCGTGGCGTCCACCTCCACGTTGGCCTCGGTGTTGAGCACGAACCACGAGACGGGCCCTTCGTTCTGGTCGACCGCGGCAAGCGCGCGGCGCCGGAAGTCCTGGGCGTTGGCGAAGAACAGCGGGGAGTCGTAGCGATAGATGACCAGACCCGGGATGGTGCGCGCGGCCGGATAGTCGTCCACGTCATGCATCCCCGCCAGCCCCGGGACGATGCCCAAGATCGCGTCGTGTGGCCGAGCCACGCGGGCCAGCATCTCGGCGACCGAGAGGCCTACCGCCAGGAGCACGCCGTACAGGATGTCGAAGACCAGCACCCCGGTGGACGAGGCCAGAGCGAGCAGCAGCTCGCTGCGGCGGAACGCCGCCAGACGGCGGAAGGCTGCCAGGTCGATCAGCCGTATCGCCGCGTAGATGACGATGGCGCCGAGCGCGGCGGTGGGAAAGTCAGCCAGCAGCGGTCCGCCGAACAGGACCACGGCCAGGACGGCGACCAGGGCGACGAGCGAATACAGCTGGCTGCGACCGCCGGCTGCGTCAGCCAGGGCGGTACGGCTGCCGCTGCTGCTGACCGGGAACCCGTGCAGCACGCCCGCGCCCAGGTTGGCCACGCCGAGGGCGAGCAGCTCGCGATTGGCGTCGATCTGCTCATTGTGCTTCGCGGCGAAGGACCGCGCGGTGAGCACGTTGTCGCTGTAGCCCACCAGGAGTACGCCGAGAGCGGGCAGCAGCAGGTGCCGCAGGTCGGCCGGCGCCGGAAGCGCGGGCGCGGGCAGGCCTGCCTGGATCTCGCCCACCACCTTGATCCCGTACCGCTCCAACCCGAGGAGTGTCACACAGGCGGTTGCCACGAGGACGGCGAGCAGCGGAGCCGGGATCCACGGCAGCCGCCATTCGGCGAGGAACACCAGGGCCAGCACCCCTGCGGACAGCAGCAAGGTCGCCGGATGGATCTCTGAGAGACCTCGCACGAACGAGAGCAGTTCGGCGATGACGCCGTCCCCGGACACCGGCACTCCGGTGACCTTGCCGAGCTGACCAACGATCATGATGACCGCCACGCCTGCCAGGTAGCCGACCAGAATCGGCCGGGACAGGAGGTCGGAGACGAACCCCAGCCGGAGCAGCCGGCAGACGAGGCAGAGCAGGCCGACGCTGACAGCGACCCCGGCCGCGAGTGTCGCGTACCTCGTCGGATCACCCGCTGCCAGCGGCCCGACCACGGCGGCGGTCATGAGCGCGGTCGTCGACTCGGGCCCTACCGACAGCCGGCGGGAGGAGCCGAGCACGGCGTACAGCGCGAGCGGCGCCAGGATGGCCCAGATTCCCGCCACGGGCGGCAACCCCGCCACAGTGGCATAGGCCATGACCTGCGGTATCGCATAGGCCGCCACGGTGAGCCCGGCCAGCACGTCACCGCGCAGCCACTCACGCCGGTACGGAAGGAACGCGACCATGCCCCGCAGTGTCGCATCACTCCGGCACTGTTGTGCGTGAGTGCCGCGTCACGGTGCGTGCGCCTTGGCCTCCTCGTCTGACAGGAGAGGTCAACTGGCACCTGGGACGGTGACGTTCTGCTCCTTGAAGTCGTAGCCCGTCCCGATGGCGTTGTGCTGCAGGCTGTCCATGGAGCTCTAGCCGGCCTCGAGCTGCCGCCCTTCAGCTTGTTGGTGAGGCTGGTGAACCTGGCCTCGACACCCTTGCAGAGGGCCGACGGCCCTGGCGGCGCGGGACCTTTGGCCCTGACCGGAACCGTCCCAGGCGTGATGCGCTAGAGGCATGGTCCCGCGGAGGTGATGGTCATGGCCGTTCTTTCGGCGAAAAACGCGCTCGATGCCGCGCTGGAGGCCGCGCGCTGGGCGCCGTCCGTGCACAACACGCAGCCCTGGACCTTCTCGGTGTCCGGGGAGGAGATCAGCCTGCGGGCCGACGCGGACAGGAAGCTGCGCGTCGGCGACGCCTCGGGCCGTGAGCTGTTGATCAGTTGCGGCGCCGCCCTGTTCACCATGCGTACGGCGATGCGGTGCGAAGGCTTCGAGCCGGAGGTGCGCACCCTGCCGGACCCGGACCGCCCGTCGTTGCTCGCCACGCTCCGGCCGGGCACCGAAGTGCAGCCCGACGAGTCCATCCGGGCTCTGGGCGGCGAGATCGAACGCCGCCGCACCCACAGGGCGGGCTTCGCCGATGTGCCGGTGCCGGACAGACTGATCGAGCGGCTGGTCTACGCGGCCATGGAGGAGGGCGCCAAGCTGACACCCGTCCGCTCTCCTCAGGCCGTCAGGATCATCGCCGCGCTCACTCAGGCCGCGCAGGGAGTGCAGGCGCAGGACCAGCGCTTCAGCCTGGAGCTGATCCGCTGGGCGCAGCCACCCGGCAGCAGCCGCAAGGACGGAGTGCCCGCCGAGGGCTACCCGCGTCAGGCGGCACGCACCAACCCGGACTTCCCGCAGCGTGACTACGCCTGGCAGCACGACTGGGGCAGCCAGGCCGACCAGCGAGCCGCGGAATCCGTCGGGGTCGTGGCGCTGCTCACCACGCCGGGCGACAGCCGCCAGGAGTGGATCGATGCCGGGCAGGCGCTGCAACACGTACTGCTGCACGCCGCCGCGTACGGCGTGAGCGCCGCCTTCCACACGCAGGCGTTGGAGATCGGACTGCTGCGCGAGTTCCTGCGGGGCGAACTCTGCTCGGGCGAATACCCACAGATGATCATGCGGCTCGGCGTCACCTTCGACGACAAGGACTCGGTCCGCCGTCCCCTCTCCGAGGTCATGGACTGAGGATCAAGTCGCGCCGCGACATGGCGCACATGCCGGCGGGGAACCGATCAGGCTGTAACCGAGTGTCTGGGGACGGGTGGCGTGCATGTACGGATACCCGCCGCGTGCTCGACCCCGACAAGTTCTCATCGATCGCCTCGCCGGCGGTCGCTTGCACAGAGAGCCAGCCTGAGGTGGAGACATGCGGCAGCTCAGCGCCCTGGACGCGCAGTTCCTCAACTTCGAGACCGCCACCAACATCGCGAACGTCGGCGGACTGGCCGTACTCGGCAAGGACCTGTCCAGGGAGAAGATCCAGCACAGGCTGGCGGAACGTATGGCCGGGGTGCCGCAGCTACGGCAGCGACTGGTCCGCGTACCCTTCGGCCTGGACCACCCGTACTGGGCCGACGACAGCGAGATCGACCTGGATTACCACGTCCGGGAGCTCACTCTGCCGCCTCCTGGTGACGACCTGCAGCTGGGCGAACAGGTGGCCCGACTGCATGAGCAGCGGCTGGACCGAGCGCGTCCATTGTGGGAGATGTACCTGATCCACGGACTGGCAGGCGGCCGCTGCGGCATCTACGCCAAGGTCCACCACGCCGCCGTCGATGGGCTGACGGGGGCGGAGGTGCTGGCCGCGCTCATGGATCCCGTCCCCGAAGTGGTCGCGCGCCGGCCCGAAACCCCGCCGGGGCTGTGGCACATGCTGGCCAGGAGCGCCTGGCACCTCGCGGCGAACCCCGCACACTTGCTGCGGTTCGCAGGTGAGGCCCTGCCGGTGCTGGACCAGCTCCCCGTCGTCTCCCGGCTGCCCGGCGCGGGCGCCATCGCGCGGCTGATTCGGCGCGAACCCCTGCCCGAGCTGCCGGACATGGCGGCTCCGCACACCCCGCTCAGCGGTCCGGTCTCCTCCCGCCGCCGCTACGCCTTCGCCGAGCTGCCGTTGAAGGAGATCAAGCGGATCAAGAACGCCTTCGGCGTCACGGTGAACGACGTCGTGATGACGCTGGCGGCCTCCGCGTTGCGCCGCTGGCTGATGGCTCACAGAGCGTTGCCGGAGGTTCCTCTGGTCGCGGGCGTGCCGTTCTCACTGCGCGGGCGGGAGGGAATGAACGAGGGCAACCAGGTCACCATGATGATCACACAGTTGCCCACGCACGTGGACGATGCCGGCCGGCGGCTTGAACTCGTGAGCGAGGCGATGCGGCAGATCAAGGAACGGTTCGCGCTGACGCCGGCGCGTTTGCTTCGCGACCTGAGCGAGAGCATGCCCGCCGCGCTGAACGGGCTGGCCGACCGTGCCGCGCTCGAGCTCGTGGGACGGACGGCGCCGCCCATCAACGTGGTCGTTACCAACGTCCCCGGGCCGCAGTTCCCGCTGCGGATCGCCGGAGTCGGGATGCTCGCGCATTACCCGGTGTCCGTGGTCACCGACGCGAGTGGCGGCGTGAACATCACGGCCTTCTCTTACAACGGCCGCCTCGACGTCGGGATCACCGCCTGCAGGGAGTTGGTCCCCGACGTGTGGGCCTTTTCCGGCTACCTGAGCGAGGCTCTGGACGAACTCAAACCGCGTCCCGGGAAAGCAGGACACGCCGGAGGCCGCCGCCGCGCCTAGGGATTGTGCGACACCGGATCGCCCCCAGGTCGGAGCAGCCCAAGATCAGCGTGGCGACCACACTCCTGCCAGATGATCCCCGCACCGCGTTGATCGGCGCGGCGGATGAAGCCGAGTTGCCGGTCGTTCGGCATGAGGTCCCTCACTGTGGTCACATCGTGGACCTTTGAAGCGTGCCTCGCGACGGCGCCAGAGATAGGCAGCCGCGCTGATCGGGTGGGACACTCAGGGGCATGGAGAGCGAGCGTCGCCCGTTGCTGCCGCAGATGCGGCTCGATGAGCTGCTGGCCGAGTTGCAGGTGCGGCTGAACGCCGTGCTGGCCACCCGGGACCGGGTCCACGCGTTGCTGGACGCGGTCGTGTCAGTGGGAAGCGACCTGGATCTGGAGACCGTGCTGCGCCGCATCGTGGAGACCGCGACCACGCTCGTGGACGCCAGTTACGGAGCCTTGGGCGTGATCGGCCAGGAGAACACGCTCATCCAGTTCATCCCGGTGGGACTGAGCGAGGAGGAGATCGCGCGCATCGAGCACTGGCCGCACGGCCTGGGCCTGCTCGGCCTGCTGATCAAGGACGCCCGGCCGCTGCGGCTGGTCCGTATCTCCGACCATCCGGAGTCGTACGGCTTCCCGCCCGGCCATCCGCCGATGGGCACCTTCCTCGGCGTTCCGGTGCGGTTGCGTGATGAGGTGTTCGGCAACCTCTACCTGACAGAGAAGCGTGGCGGCGGCGAGTTCGACGAGGAGGACGAGGCCGTGGTGGTGGCGCTGGCCACCGCCGCAGGGGTCGCGGTGGAGAACGCCCGCCTGTACGAGGAGTCGCGCAGGCGCGAGACCTGGCTCCAGGCGTCCTCGGAGGTGACCACGAGCCTGTTGTCCGGCGCCGACCCGCGCCAGGTGCTGAGTGTGGTGGCCGCTCGCGCGCGGCAGATGAGCGACGCGGACCTGGCCCAGGTGCTGCTGCCGGACTCGGCGAAGCAGTCGCTCAGTGTGGTGGCCGCGGAGGGCGAGGGCGCGGAAGAGCTGCTGGGGACCGCCTTCGAGCTGTCGGGCTCGCTCGCGGGGGATGTGTTCACGCAGGGGCAGCCGGTGAGCGGCCCGGACTCGGACGCGCCGTTGCGGCCACTGGGTCACGGGCCGGGGTTGATGGTGCCGCTGGGGGCCGCGCCGAACGTACGCGGGGTGCTGGTGCTGGCCAAGCGGAGCGGGCGGCTGCCGTTCAGTATGGCGGACCAGCAGATGCTGCAGGCGTTCGCCGGCCAGGCGGCGATCGCGCTGGAGCTGGCCGAGGCGCGCCGGGATGCCGAGCGGCTGGGGTTGCTGGAGGATCGGGATCGGATCGCCAAGGATCTGCATGATGTGGTGATTCAGCGGTTGTTCGCGACGGCGATGACGTTGATGAGCACGGTCCGGCTGGTGGAGCGGCCGGAGGCGGCCAAGCGGGTGCAGCACGCGATCGATGAGCTGGACGAGACGATCCGGCAGATCCGCTCGTCCATCTTCGCCCTGCAAACCTCTGGCGAGGATGTCTCGCCCAGCCTCCGCGGGCAGATCGTGGGCTTGGTGGAGGGTGCGGGGGCCCATCTTGGCTTCATGCCGGGTCTCCGCATGGAGGGTCAGATCGACACCCTGGTGCCCGAACCTACCGCCGAGCACCTGCTGGCTGTGCTGCGCGAGGCCTTGTCGAATGTGGTACGCCACTCCCGCGCGACTCGTGCCGACGTCCTCGTGGAGGTCGCTGCTGCCGGACTCAGCCTCGTGGTCACGGACAACGGCGTCGGCCTGGGCGAGGGCGGACGCCGCAGCGGCCTGCGCAACATCGAGGAACGGGCCGCCCGGCTGGGCGGCACCGCGGAGCTCGAAGCACCCGAAGGAGGGGGGACGCGGCTGCGCTGGCAGGCCCCCTTGTGAGGTCGGACCCTGTCAGCTCAGGACCAAAGTCCCTAGGACGCGGGAGTTGCTGCGCAAATCATTGGACCCATGAGGCCCGAGCACGCCAAACCCCGCCTGGCCGGCCACTGGGGGCCAGGACTGAACTTCTGTTTCGCCCACCTCAACCGGATCATCACCGAACGCGGCCAGGACATGATCTACATCGCCGGCCCCGGCCCCGGCAGGCTGAAAGGCTTCTATTCACAGGGGATGCGGCGACTGGTGCTGAGCGAGCACCTGTGCCAGGGCTGGCTGGAGGGCTATCTGCTGACCGGCAGGCTACTACCGGAGCCTGAGGGTAGGCGTCATCAACGTGGTAGACCTCATGCGGCTTCAGCCCTGTCGGAGTACCCGCACGGCATGCCGGACGTCGAGTTCGACACCCGGCTGCAAGCCCGCGCCCACACCCGTGAGCATGGTGAGGACGCGCCCGAGATCCGCGACTGTATCTGGACATCACCTGAAAAGGCACGACCTGGTGATCAACGGCACACCCCGCGGAGCCTGACTGATCTCGACGTCATGGCCGGTCCGACACCGGCGGAGAAGGCCCGCGAGACGGATTGAGGAGACCGGCCGAGACGCCGGTGGCCGATCGAAAGACCGGCGGCGGTGCTGCAACACCGCCGCAGGGAGACCTTCGTCCCGAAGAGACCCGCGAAGCGGGACCCGGACACGAGATGGCACTCGCAACAATGGCCGGGTTCCCCCTTCGCGTCAACCAACCATGGGGAGCCAGAATGACCACGACCACTCTCGACGCCGTCACATCGAAAGACGGCACCACGATCAGCTACCGGCGGCTCGGCAGCGGTCCAGGGCTGGTGCTTCTGCACGGAGCCATGCAGACCGGCCACAGCAACATCGAACTGGCCCAGGCCCTCGCCGGCGACTTCACCTGTTACGTGCCCGACCGCAGGGGCCGGGGCCGCAGCGGTCCGTACGGCCTGGACTACGGCGTCGAGCGCGAGGTGGAAGACCTCGACGCGCTGCTCGATGCGACAGGAGCGCCCTACGCCATGGGTGTCAGCTCGGGCGCCATCATTGCGCTGCGCACCGCGCTCTTACGGCCCGCCCTGCGCAAGGCTGTGCTCTTCGAGCCGCCGCTGGACCTCGGCGGCACCTACCCGGCCGACTGGCTGCCCCGCTTCGACCGGGAGATCGCGGCGGGCCGCATCCCCGCGGCGCTGGTCACCGGGATGAGAGCTACGAGGCTGGGGCCGCCGTTCTTGAACGTCATGCCGCGGGCACTGCTGGAGCTGCTCATAGCCAGGATGCTGAAAAGTCAGGACAAGACCGCCGACGACGGGGAGCCGACGTTCGGGGAGCTGGCACCGACGCTGCACTACGACGCGCAGGTGGTGGCGGAGACGGCCGGCGACCTTGACGCGTACCGGTCGGTGAGAGCGGAGGTGCTCCTGCTCGGCGGTACGCGCAGCCCGGCCCACCTGCGGTCCGCGCTCACCGCGCTGGAGCGGGTCCTGCCCCGTGCCCGGCGGGTGGCCCTGAAGGGCCTCGACCACAGCGCCACCTCCAACGCCGCCCACCGCGGTCACCCCGAACGGGTCGCGCCCGAGATCCGTCGCTTCCTCGCCTGAGGCGGGCACCCGCACCGCCTCCACCGAGGCCATCCGGTCGCGCGTCACCCGCGCCGCGGCCCATCCGGCCTGCGGGGTACGCCTTGATCTGAACGCCCGACTGAGCATCGGGGATCTCGGCTCGCCGGGAGCCAGTTCGTGACCCCGGCCGCCTCGATCTCGTGTCAAGGGAGGCCTTCACAGCTTCCGCCCTACTTCGCACGTCGTACGCCGCCTGCCCGCTACATCCGGCGCGGTAACCGGGACAGTCTCCCCTCGGTCGATGACGGCTGGGAGCCCCGCTCGGCATCATCGTCACTGCCCCCTTCGGAAAGGACATCTCGATGCTGTTCATTGAGCTCCTGGTACCTATGGGCGTCTTTGACGAGCACGAACGCCGCCGGCTCGCCGACCGGCTGACGGGGCGGCGGCTGCTGTCGGCCGCCGAGGGCCAACCGGCCGCCGACCCCGGAGTGATCGACCTGGATCGCCACGCTGCGGCGTGCCATGGCCGGGTGAGGTGGCCGCGGCCGGCCATTCCCATGCGACAACCGGCCAGATGAAAGATCACCGCAGGAAGGTCGTTTGGGCATGACTGTTACTCCGATCGATCTCTTGGCGTCCTTTCTCCACCTTCACCAAGGCGGCGAGATTCACGCCGGGAAGAGACCTTTGGACTTCGGCCAGGACGGCTGGCAGGTGGTGGCTTTCCATGCGAAGACCGACGCCGACGTCCGCGCCGACCATTGGGAGGTTCACCCTGAGGCCGAGGAGGTCGTGTCCTGCCTTATCGGGAAGATACGCCTCTACTTGCGCCCGGAGCGGCCGGGTCAACAGGAGGAAGAGATCAGGCTGCTGGCCGGTACCGCTGCCATCGTTCCGCGCGGGCGATGGCACCGCATCGAGTTGGACATCCCCAGCAACATCATGGCCGTCACCCTGCCGCGTGGCAGCCGGCTGGAGAAGCGGACGGAGGCCTAGGCCAAACCCCTCAAACCCTGTCCTTCGGCTCGGCCCCGTGCCTGGCCACGACGAGAGAGAGCGATGAACGCCACCGACCTTGCCAAGGCAAGGGACCAGTCCACCCCATCACCGGATGCCGATTCCACGGCGGAACAGAGCATGGCAGGGCTGCTGCGCCCTTATGTCTGGAGTTTCGCCGCCATTGTGATCCTGCAGGTCATCGGCGCTATCGCGGGTCTGGCGCCGCTGCCCCGCCTCGTCGGCGGACGCCAATGCGGCCCGCTCTTCCTCGCCGAGCGCCGCCCTGCTCCCGCCCGGAGCGGTGTGGTTGCGTTCCCGCACTCGTGAATGACCGAATACGCTTTCACGCCATGCCGCCGAGACATTATTATCGAAGGCTCCACATTATCTCCATAAATTCGCCATAGGCTCACCATGCGGCCCGTCGACCTGCGTGAACACATAAACAGATTGCATCGGAGGTGCAGCTTCGTAAGCGATTTGAACATCGTTCCATGAAATTGTCCAGATCTTGCTGAGCGATTTACCAGCACTTACTCTCCAGGTGATCAAATCACTTCCTCTCTTTACCTGGAGGCCCACTTGCGCCGATTAGCGCTCCCCACCGCTCTCGCGGCGATGCTCCTCCCCTTTCTCGCCCCAGAGGTCTCCGCCTCCGCGCTCGCCGACCCGCCGCCGGCCGACGTTCAGGAGATCGGCCCCGGCCAGTACTCCTCCGACACCAAAACCTTCAAGCTCACCGAGCTGGACGTGTCCGCGGGCGCGATCAGTCGCAAGCACGGCGTGGCTCTGACCGGCGGCGATCTCGCCCGGCCGCAGTCGGCCCCGGCCACCCGCCCCGAACTGGGCGTCTTCGGGCCGGGCTGGCAGGCCGAGTTCGCCGGAGGGCAGATCAACCGGAAACTGGAGAACCAGAACGGCACCATCGTCGTCACGGAACTCGACGACGGGACGTCGACCAGCTACCCCCTGAAGAGCAGCGTCTCCTTCCCCGACGGCGGCGGCATCCAGACGTACCAGGCCGACAGCGGATCCAAGATCACCGAAACCACCAAGTGGGACGCGAACATCGGAGTGATGCGTACCACGACGATCGAGACGCTCGTATCGGATCCGGGCCCCGTGGAGGCGGGCGACGACACCTTCACCAAGGCCGACGGCACCCCCATCAGCACCGACGACCTCCAGCTCACCTACACCTGGGCCCGGCCTGCCGGGGCGCCGAGCGCCGACCCCTGGCGGGTGACCAGCGTGGGCAGCGCCGCCTTCGGCAAGTCCACGGTCGCCTATGACGCCCAGGGCCGGGTCAGCACCGTCGGGGAACCGGCAGGTGTCGAAACTCCCCAGACCCTCACCAGGTTCACCTACGCGACGACCACCACGGCCACCGGCACGTCCTCAGGCGACTTCGCGGGACGGCTCAAGGAGATCACGGTCGCCTACGGAACCGAGACGCCGCAGACCGAGGCCAGCTACGCCTACGACGCGAACGGCCTGCTGCGCACCGTAAGCGATCCCAGCGTCGGCGCCGTCCAGGGGACCTACGCCTACGACTCGGTGGGGCGCCTGTCGTCGATCGAGTCCGTCAGCAACGGCGGCTGGCAGCTCACCTTCCCGGCGGGCGTCGCGGCTCCCCAGGTGACCGCCACCGGCACCGCGCCGGCCAACGGCGGACAGACCGAGGGCGCGGCCGGGCTCGACGACCCCGACGCGACTGAGCCGCCGGCCAGTGACTTCCTACCGGACGGCCTGGACCCGCCACAGTCCTACCCCGCCAAGTGCAACACGGCCGTTACCTGGATGTGGTACACGAAGTCGGGCTGCTCAGCCTGGGCATTCCACGGCGGCAAATGGCGGAAGCCCGACTGGAAACGGACCGCCAGCGGCTTCAAGGTCAGGGGTATCGTCTACGACCACTGCACGAGTTCTCCGGACAAGCCTCATAACTTCGATATGCGGCCGGCCTGCGACTCCCACGACTACGGGTACGGCCTGATAGCCAACCGGAAGAAGCACTACAAGTACTACCTCGACAACACCCGTACTCGAAAGCTTGACGTGGACAACCGGTTCTACATCACCATGCGCGACAAGGTGTGCGGCGGCTACTTCATCCTGTTTCGGCCCGACTGCAGGGCATGGGCATGGACGTATTACCAGTTCGTCAAAAAGTACGGCAATCCCTGAGAACAGCGCGAGTCCGACGTGACACCTGAGCTCTGACCTTTTCGGGGACTTCCCTCGGCCGGATGGCGACTTCGGCCGCCGTCCGGCCACCCCCTCATGCCGGCGTCGTTTCCCTGCACCTCCTTTATGTAAGGCGCGGTACGTCATGAAATTACGAGTCTTATCAAGTGTCATCGTGGCGCTGGCGGCCACGGCGATCGCGACCGGGCCGGCCTACGCGGCAGAGGCCCCTCCAGCGGCCGCTTCGGCCGCACAGCAGGCCACTTCGGCGACCCCCTGGATCGAGCCGAAGCTGAGCGAGCGGGTGGCCGCCGCGGGCAAGATCAGAGTGAACGTGGTCAGCAAGACCCGCGCCGACCTGCCGGACGCGGCCGCCAGCGGTCAGGTCGTTCAGCAACTGTCCCGCTTCCCTCTGGTCACCCTGCACGTCGACCAGGCCGGGCTGGACCGGCTGGCCAAGCTGCCCAGCGTGGTGAGCGTGACCGAGGACCGGCCGGTGCGGCCGGTGCTGGCCGAGAGCATCCCGCTGATCGGCGCGGACAAGACCAGGGCCGCGGGCAAGACGGGCGCCGGCAGCGTGGTGGCCGTGCTGGACACCGGCGTCGCGGTCAACCACCCCTTCCTCCAGGACCGGGTGCTGGAGGAGGCCTGCTTCTCCCCGATCGACGCCGACTACTCCGCCACCAGCCTGTGTCCTGACGGCACCGAGCAGCAGGAAGGGCCCGGCGCTGCCGACGCCGACCAGGGCCCCTGCGCCGACCCCGCGCTGGACTGCGACCACGGCACCCACGTGGCCGGTATCGCGGTCGGCAACGGCCAGGGGGTGACCGGCGCCCCGCCGGCCGGCGTCGCACCCGGCGCCGAACTGGTCGCCATCCAGGTGTTCAGCAAGTTCACCTCCGAAGACCTGTGCGGAGTGGGCGCCGCTCCGTGCGTGCTCAGCTTCACCAGCGCCCAGCTCGCCGGCCTGGAGAAAGTGCTGGAACTGAAGGAGGAAGGGGTGCCGCTGGTGGCCGCCAACCTCAGCCTGGGCGGCGGCCAGTACACTGCCGCCTGCGACGCCGACCCGCGCAAGACGGTCATCGACAGCCTGCGCACCGCAGGCGTGGCCACCGTGGTCGCGGCCGGCAACGACGGCTTCGGCGCCGCCGTGGCCGCCCCCGCCTGCGTGTCCTCGGCCATCACCGTCGGCGCCACCACCGACCAGGACGGCGTGGCCCCCTTCAGCAACCGCGGCGCGCTGCTGGACCTCTTCGCCCCCGGCGTGTCCATCGTCTCCTCCGTGCCCGGCAACAAATGGGCCTCCTTGAACGGCACCTCGATGGCCGCCCCGCACGTCACCGGCGCCCTGGCCGTGCTGCGCCAGGCAATGCCCGACGCCCCACTGGCCCAGCTCGAAACCGCCTTGAAGACCACCGGCAAATCCATCGCCTACAACGGCGTGACCACCCCCCGCATCCAGGTCGACGCCGCCGTGCTGGGAAAGACCCCTGATCCCGGCGCCTGGCCCATCCCGTACTACGAGAACATGAAGGACACCGCGATCCCCGACCACGGCGCCGTGACGTCCTCCATCCCGGTCACCGGCCTGCTGGGCACCGCGCCCGCCACCACCGAGGTGTACATCGACATCCACCACACCTGGCGCGGCGAACTGAAGATCGACCTGCTCGCACCGGACGGCAAGGTCTATCCGCTGGTGGCCAACGATCCCAACGACAGCGCCGACATCATTCACGAGACCTTCCAAGTCAACGCCAGCGCCTCCCCGGCCAGCGGCACCTGGAAACTGCGCGTGCAGGACGTCGAATGGCTCGACACCGGCTACATCGACGGCTGGTGGATCCGGCTGCCATGCTTCGGCAACTGGGACGACACCACCATCCCCGATCCCGGCGCCGCCGAATCCAGCATCGTCCTGGCCTGGATCAACGGCAACGCCCCCACCCGCACCCGGGTCCACGTCGAGATCGATCACACCTGGCGCGGCGACCTGAAGATCGACCTGATCGCGCCGGACGGCAAGGTGTACCCGCTACGCGCCGCCGATGCCAAAGACGGCACCGACAACATCGACGAGAGCTACTGGGTGAACGCCAACGCCTCACCAGCCAGCGGAACCTGGAAACTCCGCGTGGAAGATCTAGCCAAGGGCGACACGGGCTTCATCAACGGATGGACCCTGACGCTGTAGAGGAACCTGCAGGACGGCTGCCCGCACGCCTGTCGCGGGCAGCCGGTCCGGCCGCCCCGCGACCCCGTCATACGCGGGGCGGACTTCGCCCGCCCGGCCGACAACCGCAGCGTCATCATCGAGTTCCTTGTCGACGACGTGGACAGCGTGCACCAGAACCTGACCGGCTTCGTGGAGGACTTCGTCAATGAGCCCACCAGTCTGCCGGCGCCGCGCGCGAGCAGCGGCAGGATCACGGCCGACCTGCTGCACCCGTTCGTTCCCTGCCGCGGCGGGTATGGGGCCCGGTGGCGTCGGATGAGTACGGGCCGCTGTTCGTCACCGGCTACTGCGCTCGCGACCATGCTCACTTGTCCGGACGGGTGCTCCGGCAGCGGGACGTCCTCGAAGGAGGATCCTCAGCGCCGGCTGGACAGGCAACGAGCCATCGAAGAGCTGGGGTGGGTGGATTGCTCGCAGCGTGACCGAACGTGGCCCCGGCCGCCTTCAGCACGGCCGGGGCACTGTTGGTTCACCTACCCCGCATGTCCAGGTTAGTCTCTTTTGTCCGCTTTGCGCATGCGCCTGACGCCGGTCGGTAGCGTTGAGCAGAGCACCACTGAGTCAGCAGCCGCCTAGCGTTCGGCCTTGGCGGTGATTCGCCGGGCGGTGTCCGTGATCCGCCTGGCGGTTGTGGCGATGCGGTTCGCTATTCCCGCTGCCCGCACGCTCGTACGCGTGCGCTGGACGCGCTCGGCCAGCCGTTCGGCGTTGGCGGCGATCCGGGCCGCTTCGGCGGCGATCCCGGGGGCTTCCTTGTCGAGGCTGGCGGGATCGACATTGTCGATCTGGGACATGAGCTCAGAGATATCCGCACTGACATCATGTGCGGTCGAGGCCATGGGGGGCCGGGGGAGCAATCTCTGGAGATCACGGATCAGCTCTTGGATGTCCCGTCGCAGCGTGTCGAGATCCTTGCGGATCCTGTTGATATCTTTGATGATCTTGCCGATAGGTCCGGGAATGGGCGGATAAGGGTCCGCGGGTGGCGAGGCGAACACCACCGGCCCCTGGACCACTGCCATGCCGGCGCTGGACGACTCGAGCGTCAAGCCCGTCGCCATCATCAGCGCAAGGGGTATGAACGCCACCGGCTTCCTGGTCATGAGGGCTCCGTAGGTCGAGGGTGAGTCGGGCGCCATTGCCGCGTCCCGTGAGCACGTGTTCTCCAGACGTTGTACTCATCCGGCGATGACCGGGATCGACCAGACTCGCGCCCTTAGGCTGCCGTTTACCCGTCGCTTTTCGAATCCACGATGTGCGTGCGGCCGAGTCCGCCGACGCATCGCCGTTTTGTCGGCTACGCCCACATTCTGCGCGGCGGAGAGCATGGCCGGCTTGGCGCCGGTTAGGCGAGGAGCAGCTGTGCGGGCTGGCGGTGACTGTCCGTGTTCTGGTGATGCTTCCGTGGGTAAAGGTGCTGGTGAGGGGGCACATGCCGGTTCTGCCACGCAAACTACCGGCTGAGGCGACGGGGGCTCGGATGCTCACAAGCGACGGACGGCCGGGATGAAGGCCGTCGTGTTCGCCGGTACGCGCTCGGTCACGGTCGAGGATGTACCGGACGCGGTGCTTGAGGAGCCCGGCGACGCGGTGATCCGGATCAGCTCCAGTGCGATCTGCGGGACTGATCTGCACATGTATGACGGGCGGACGGGGGCGACGGCCGGGCTGGTGCTGGGGCACGAGCCGCTGGGTGTCGTCGAGCAGACGGGCTCCGCGGTAGAGATGGTCAAGCCCGGTGATCGGGTGGTGATCCCGACCCACGTGTACTGCGGCGTGTGCGTCAACTGCGCGCGCGGGCTGTCGGCCGCGTGCCTGAGGGTGCGTCCGGGCGGCTTCGGCGCGGCCTACGGTTACGCCGGCATGGGGCCCTACCGCGGCGCGCAGGCCGAACTGCTGAGAGTGCCCTTCGCCGACGCCAACTGCATCAAGGTGCCCGGGGAGCCAGGCGACGAGCTCGAAGACGATCTGGTGCTGCTGGCGGACGCGTTCGTCACCGGCTGGCACGCGACCGAGCTGGCGCAGGTGAGCGCTGGTTCGACGGTCGCGGTGTTCGGCGCCGGGGCCATCGGCCTGCTCGCCGCCTACAGCGCCCAGATCAAGGGTGCCGCCGAGGTCTACGTCGTCGACGCGGTACCCGAAAGGCTGGACAAGGTAGGCGAGATCGGCGCCGTTCCCATCGACTACCGGCAGGGGGACCCCGTTGAGCAGATCCGCGAGTTGCGCCGGGCCGGCGGCCTGGCGCCCGGCGAGGCGGCGATCCGCGGGGTCCAGGCGGGTATCGACGCGGTCGGGTTCCAGGCTCACGACCGCCTGAGGCCAGGCGTCGAGAACCCCATGCAAGTCGTCAGCGATCTCGCCCGGCTGATCAACCCGACCGGGCATATGGGCATCATCGGCGTTTATGCCGAAAAGGACCAGCAACCGGCGCCCGAAGGACACACCGACGGCCGCCTGACGGTGCCGTGGGCGAGCTTCTTCTCCAAGGGGATCTCGGTGCGGTTCGGCCGCACGCACGACCGCCGCTACACGGTGTTGCTCCGTGATCTCGTGCTGTCCGGCCGGGCACGTCCCAGCGTGGTGGTCACCCATCATGGCCGCCTCGATGACGCGCCCGGGCTGTTCCGGGCGTTCGACCAGCGCGCCGACGGGGTCATCAAGGCCGTCCTGCGGCCGTGACAGCGCATCAAAGGGAGAGTGGGAATTGATGACTGAGCCACAGCCGCAGGCGGTGCTGAGTCCGCTGACGAGGTCGGCGCTCTTTCTCGTGGTCACGATCGACCCAGGAGGCGAATCCCGCGTACGGGACGCGCTGGCGGAGCTGCCGGGGTTGCAGAAAGCCGTCGGGTTCCGGGCGCAGGAAAGCCACTTGAGCTGCGTCACCGGGATCGGTTCACAGGCTTGGGACCGGCTGATGTCCGGGCCGCGGCCCGCCGAGCTGCACCCGTTCCGGGAACTGTCCGGACCCGTCCATCACGCGGTGGCCACTCCCGGTGACCTGTTGTTCCACATCCGGGCACAGCGGCCGGACCTGTGTTTCGCGTTGGCGTCGGAGATCATGGACCGGCTGCGGGACGTGGTGACGGTCTGCGATGAGGTGCACGGATTCAAGTACTTCGACGTACGCGACCTGCTGGGCTTCGTCGACGGGACGGAGAACCCGGTCGGGCCCGCGGCGACGGCGGCAGTGCTGATCGGGGACGAGGATCCGCAGTTCACCGGGGGGAGTTATGTGATTGTGCAGAAGTACCTGCACGATCTGCGGGCGTGGAACGCCCTGCCGGTCGAGGCCCAGGAACTGGTGATCGGGCGCAGAAAGTTGTCCGACATCGAGCTGGACGACGCCGTCAAACCGCCCGACTCCCACGTCGCGCTGACCACGATCGTCGATCCCGACGGCACCGAGCACGAGATCCTGCGCGACAACATGCCCTTCGGCTCCGTGGGGATCGGCGAGTTCGGCACGTACTTCATCGGCTACGCCCGCACCCCGGCCGTCATCGAACGGATGCTGGAGCGGATGTTCCTCGGAGACCCGCCGGCCCGGCACGACCGGATCCTGGATTTCTCCGTCGCCGTGACCGGCTCCCTGTTCTTCGTCCCGAGCGCCGACTTCCTCGACGATCTGCCCGACCCGCCCTCCATCGCCGCCGCCCAGACGGGGGACGAGGTACGCGCGGCCGGCACGCCATCCGACCTGGAAAGTCCGTCCCCGCAATCGCTGGGGATCGGCGACCTCAAAGGAAGCAACGTCCGATGAACAACCTGTACCGGGAACTGGCGCCGATCTCCGCGGCCGCGTGGGCCGACCTGGAGGAGGAGGCGCGGCGCACCTTCCGGCGACACCTGGCCGGCCGCCGCGTCG
>NZ_JBFAMX010000179.1:0-18232 GCF_040659615.1 Nonomuraea sp. NPDC049784 | reverse complement strand
CTCCCATCCTGCTCGGCCCGGCCGCGCTGGACGCCGAGCACGACATGCTCACCCGCCGCCTCGACCTGGCCCGCGAGTACGCCCGTACGCATGGCCTGAACCGGGTGATGTCCGGAGAGGGCAATACCAAGCTCGGCATCCTGGCCTCCGGCACCACGTACGCGGTGGTGCTACGGGCGCTGGCGGACCTCGGCCTCGACGAGGCGGCGATGGAGGAGCACGGGCTACGGCTGATCAGGCTCGCGATGCCGTTCCCGCTCGCGTACGACGACCTGGCCGCCATGACGTCGGACCTGGACAAGGTGCTGGTGGTCGAGGACAAGGTGCCGTTCCTGGAGGGGCAGCTCAAGCAGGCCCTGTACGGGAGCGAGCGCGCACCGGCCGTCGTGGGCCGGGAGCTGCTCACCGCCCGCGGCACCCTGGGCGCCGAGGACGTGGCCAAGGCCATCGCCACCTGCCTGGGCAAGGACCTGGCCCCGCGGCCGAGTGAGAAGGCCCGTAAGAAGGGCCGCGTGATGCTGCCCCTGGTGGCCGCGCGTACCCCCTACTTCTGCTCCGGCTGCCCCCACAACACCTCCACCCGCACCGCCGAGGGCACGCTGGTCGGCGTCGGCATCGGCTGCCACGCCATGATCGCCCTGGACGGCCACGGCCGCGGCACCCAGGTGGGCATCACCCAGATGGGCGGCGAGGGCGCGCAGTGGATCGGGCTGGCGCCGTTCACCGGTGACCGGCACTTCGTGCAGAACCTCGGCGACGGCACCTTCCACCACTCCGGGTCCCTGGCGATCAGGGCCGCCGTCGCCGCCGGGGTGCGGATGACGTACAAGCTGCTCTACAACGACGCCGTGGCCATGACCGGCGGGCAGCGTGCCGAGGGCAGGCTCGACGTGCCCGCGCTGACGCATGAGCTGGCCCTCGAGGGCGTACGGCGCATCGTGGTCACCACGCCGGAGCCCGAGACGTACCGGGGCGTTCGGCTGGCGGGGATCGCGTCCGTACGGCACCGCGACGACCTGCCCGAGGTGGAGAGGGAGCTGGCCGAGCTCGACGGCGTGACCGTGCTGATCCACGACGACCGGTGCGCGGCCGAGGAGCGGCGGCTGCGCAAGCGCGGCAAGCTGCCCGTGCCCACGCAGAAGGTCGTGATCAACGAGCGGGTCTGCGAGGGCTGCGGCGACTGCGGTGAGGTGTCGACGTGCCTGTCCGTGCAGCCGGTCGAGACCGAGTACGGCCGCAAGACGCGCATCCACCAGGCCTCGTGCAACACCGACCTGAGCTGTCTCAAGGGCGACTGCCCGTCGTTCCTCCTGGTCGAGCCGGGCACCAAGCCGCGAAGGGAGACGCCGCCACCCGCCGGGGCGCCCGAGCCCCCGAGCAGGCCGAGCGAGGCCCTGATCAGGATGCCCGGCATCGGCGGCACCGGCGTCGTCACCGTCTCGCAGATCCTGCAGATGGCGGCCCACCTCGACGGGCTCTACGCGGCCGGGCTCGAGCAGACCGGGCTGGCGCAGAAGGGCGGCCCCGTGGTCAGCGACGTGCGGATCTCGGCGCGCCCCGTGGACGGCTCCCTGCGTGCCTCGCAGGGGAGCGCCGACGTGCTCATCGGGTTCGACCTGCTGGGAGCGGCGGCCGAGGCGAACCTGGCCGTCGCCGCACCGGAACGCACCGTCGCCATCCTGAACACCTCCGTCGTGCCGACCGCCGCCATGGTGACCGGCCGGGTGGCCGTGCCCGGGCACACCGACGCGGTCGCGCGCGTCGCCTCCGCCGCCAGGCGCGTCGAGTGCCTGGACGCCCAGGGGCTGTCGGAGTCGCTGTTCGGCGACCACATGCCGGCGAACCTGATCCTCCTCGGCGCCGCCTACCAGCACGGCTGCCTGCCGGTCTCCGCCGAGTCCATCGAGCGGGCCATCACGCTCAACGGGGCCGCCGTCGAGAAGAACCTCGCCGCCTTCCGCTGGGGCCGCGCCGCCGTGGCCGGCCCTTCCGTGGAGGAGCCGGTCGTCTCCTCCACGGAAGGACTGGACGAGGTGGTGGCCACGCGGGTCGCCGACCTGACCGGCTACCAGAACGCGGCCTACGCCCGTACGTACGAGGAGGACGTGCGCCGGGTGGCGGCCGCCGCGGTCGAGCGCGCCGGCGAGGAGGCGGGGACGGCGATCGGGCTCGCGTACGCCCGCGCCCTGCACAAGCTCATGGCCTACAAGGACGAGTACGAGGTCGCCCGCCTGCACCTCGACCCGGCGGAGAAGGCGCACAGGGAGCGCGAGTTCGGCGCGGACGCGGTCGTTTCGGTGCTGCTGCACCCGCCGCTGCTGCGCGCCATGGGCCTCAAGCGCAAGATCAAGGTCCGCCGCTCCGCCGGAGTCCTCTTCCGCGGGCTGCGGGCCGCCAAGGTGCTGCGCGGCACGGCGTTCGACGTCTTCGGCTACGCACAAGTGCGGCGCGTCGAGCGCGAGCTGGTCAGCGAATACCGTGACCTCATCCGTACCGCGCTGACCCGGCTGACCCCCTCGACCGCTGAGGCCGTCGCGGAGATCGCGGGCCTGCCCGCGCTGATCCGGGGGTACGAGGACATCAAGCTGGCCCGGGTGGCCGAGTTCCGTGAGCGCGCCGGGGCAGCGCTCGCGCGGCTCGACGAGCCCGCCCCGCACCACGCCTGAGGGAGGAGTGATCGTGACCGTCGAACGGCTGCTGCCCGACCAGGACGCCAAAGACCTCATCGAACTGACCCGCGAGATCGCCGACAAGGAACTCGCGCGCCGGGTCGACGAGCACGAGCGCGCCGAGACGTACCCCGAGGGGCTGTTCGCCACGCTGGGCGCGGCGGGGCTGCTCGGGCTGCCGTACCCGGAGGAGTTCGGGGGTGGCGGGCAGCCGTACGAGGTGTACCTGCAGGTGATCGAGGAGCTGGCCATGCGCTGGGCGTCCGTGGCGGTCGCCACCAGCGTGCACACCCTCGCCTGCTTCCCCGTCGCCACCTACGGCACCGAGTCACAGCGGGAGCGGTGGCTGCCCGACATGCTGGCCGGGCGCCTGATCGGCGGCTACAGCCTGTCCGAGCCGCAGGCCGGGTCCGACGCCGGGGCGCTGACCTGCAAGGCGGAGCGGGTCGAGACCGGCTACCGGATCACCGGCAACAAGGCGTGGATCACCCACGGCGGCATCGCCGACTTCTATGCGCTGTTCGTCCGCACGGGCGAGGGCTTGCGGGGCATCTCCTGCTTCCTCGCGCCGGGGGCGGCCGACGGGCTGACGTTCGGCCGGCCGGAGGAGAAGATGGGGCTGCACGCCGTGCCGACCACCAGCGCGCACTATGACGGCGCGATCCTGGAGGAGGACCGGCTGATCGGCGAGGAGGGCCAAGGGCTCCAGATCGCCTTCAGCGCCCTCGACTCGGGCCGGCTCGGCATCGCCGCCTGCGCCACCGGCCTTGCGCAGGCCGCCCTCGACGAGGCGGTGGCGTACGCGAAGCAGCGGCAGACGTTCGGCAAGCGCATCATCGACCACCAGGGGCTCGGGTTCCTGCTGGCGGACATGGCGGCGGGGGTGGACAGCGCCCGGGCCACGTACCTCGACGCCGCCCGCCGCCGGGACGCAGGGCTGCCGTACAGCAAGCAGGCCAGCATCGCGAAGCTGGTCGCCACGGACGTGGCGATGAAGGTCACGACAGACGCGGTGCAGGTCTTCGGCGGGTACGGGTACACGCGGGAGTTCCGGGTCGAGCGGTACATGCGCGAGGCCAAGATCATGCAGATCTTCGAGGGCACCAACCAGATCCAGCGCCTGGTCATCAGCCGCCACCTGGCTAGCTGACCCCTGACATGCGAAAACCCCGTCTGCCTGTCCTCGGAGGCGGGGTTCGCTGTCTTGTGCGTAGAGAGCACGCCAGCGGAGCATGCTGATCCATGTTCATGTGGGTCGGGAGGGAGCATGACGATTGGCACCGCTGCCGACACCGCAGGATCGGTTCGACAGATTGTGGAAGGCGTCGCACGTAAACCGACGGTCGGGCTCTTGGTCAAGCGACCCGTATCGAGTGAGGTCCCACGCTGATCGTCACATCGACGTGGCCACCGAGCGCGGCTGCGTAGGCGCGGATGGTCTCGAGTTCCATCGAATCCAGATCACCGTTCTCGATCTGAGAGACGCGTGCTTGAGAGATCCCGAGAGCAGCCGCAACATCGGATTGCGTCTTGCCGACAGACTTGCGCAGTTCTTTCAGATGGTGGCCGGCAACGTAGGCATCCAGCTGCGCATCGGCGGCGGCCTGCCGCTGCGGGTCGGCCAGCTCGGGGTACAACCGGTGCGCTTCCGCCTTGACCTCACGCCAATTGCGTCCTGGGCTCATCGCTTGCCCTCCCTCGTCATCTCAGCCGCCTTCGCGGCGCGGTACTCGGCATAGCGTGCTTTGGCCAGCGGAATGGCCTCCTCGTACCAGCGCGACCATCTACCGGCCTTGTCACCGGCTACGAGGAAGATCGCTTCCCTGTCCGGGTCAAAGACGAACACGATTCTAATCTCGCTTCGCTTCCGCGAGCCTGGGCGTAGCTCCTTGAGGTTGCTCATGTCGCCGTCTAGCAGGGTGTCCACCAACGGACGTCCGAGAGCGGGGCCGACTTCTGCAAGACGGTCAATGGCTCTCTCGATCAGAGTGGCCGAGTCTGGATCGCTCTCGCAGAGTTTGAGGAACCAGGATTCGACGGGCTCAAGCAGCACGATCTCCCATGCCATACAGGCAGTATAACGTGTAGCTTATGCGGGGTCGAGCGGGCGGTCTGATCCCTTGCTGGGAGCCTCGGAGACCATGCCCGGGCCCGGCGTACTGGTCGCATGCTGGGGATGCCGGTTGGGGGCTCACGTCGCGTGACTGCGCATGGGCAGGCAGTGCGTACCGCAGCGAGGGGAGGGGCGGCGTTAATCCAAGGCGGCGTTAAATCAAGATGCTAGGGACAGATGCTAAGGGCAGCAGACTCCGGACAGCTGTCTAGTCCCATGAGATGCCTGACGTTTCTGTCCCACGACACAGGCGACAGGTGATCTAGGAAACATGGTCGACCTTGCGGGGCCGATGCACTTCGACGTTGCGGACCGGAAGGTCGGTGGTGCGGCGCACGGTCCGCGGCCCCTCGTCCAGGTGGATGGTCAGCGTGCTGTCACTGACATGCACGGTGACGACCCGGCCGACATACAGCCGGCGGAGCGAGACGGTCTGCCGGGTGACCATGATCACGCCGAAGGAGTTCGCACGCCGCTGCACCGTGATCGGTGACCGCTCGGGGACCGGCGGCGGCCCGGCGGGGCGGGCACCGCGCAGTTGCAGGCACTTGGCCCAGATCAGCGGGTTCGGCCGGGTGCGCAGCAGCTGGCGGGTGTCGGGGTCGAGGAACATCAACGTGTTCTCCTCGATCCGGATGGTGACCCGGCGGCCGCCCAGGATCTCGGCGGCCAGCAGGTAGCGGCCGGCAAGGCTGACCATGCCGTACTTGTTCACTGTCCGCTCCACCTCCACCACCGCGTCGTTCTCGGCCTGTGGCAGCGGCGACGGCCCGGCCGGGCGGCCATCGCCGACGAACAGGCGGGCCAGGTCGTTGGTGGACAGGTGCGAGCGCAGGCTTTTCAGCCGCACCCCGCCGACCAGCAGATGGATCACGTTCACGTCCGCCCAGAAGGTGATCACCTGACCAGCGCGGGCCGGCCCCAGCCAGAACTGCTTGCCCGCCACCCCCAGGTTGCCGCTGGCCGGCATCACCCGGTCGAACTCGATCGGCCCGCCCGGCCAGGAGACGGGGGCCGACGGCGTGGCCGGCTGCTCTGTCGGCTGCTTGGCCGGATGTGTGTCCTCGTTGCTGTCTTTCTGGTCCTTGCGCCGGCCTCTCCAGGCCGGGGACGCGACGTCAGTGGCCGTCTCCTCCGCAGCGTCGGGCGCCGGGTCCGGGTGCGCGGTCAGGATCGTGGGCAGGCGCAGCGGCAGCACCTCCCGCTCCGCCTCGGCCACCGGGGCGAACCGGTCGGCCGGGACGGCCATATCGAGGCTCTGGTGCGGCGGCCTGGCGGTGTTGTAATGGGCCACCCAGGCATCCAGCGCCGCCTGGAACGCAGCCAGGTCCTCGAACGGGCCGGCGTCATCCAGCAACTCACGCGCATGCTCTGGTGAAAACGCTCCGCCTTGCCCGTGGTCGTCGGCGAACGCGGCTGGGTGAGCCGATGCACGATCGCGTTGTCCCGGCAGATCCGGTCGAACAGCACCTCACCGCCATGGCCGAACCGCGCGGTGAACTGCTTGCCGTTGTCAGTGAGCACTTCACCCGGCGCCCCGAACGCCCGCAAGGCCTCGACAAAGGCCAGGCACACAGCCCGGCCGGTGGCCCGCACCACCGCCTTGGCGATCACGCAATACCGCGAGTGGTCGTCGACGCCGGTGACCACTTTCACCTCGCGACCATCAGCTAAGAACACACCGCCGACGATGTCCAGCTGCCATAACTCCATCGACGCTTCACGCTGCCAGCGACGAAAGACCCGCTTGCGCCGCCCAGCACCCGGCTCGATGAGGCCGTGACGCACCAGCGCCCGATACACGCCCATCCGCGACGGCGGAGGATCCACACCCCGACGCCCGGCCTCATGCGCCAACCGGACCGGACCCCACCGCGGATGCTGGCGCCGCAACTCACACACCAGCACCTCCACCTGCGCACTCATCTGCGACGGAGACGAATGCGGCCGCCGAGAACGGTCCACCAGCCCACCCAACCCGGACTCCCGATAACGCGACACCCAGCCCGACAACGTCTGCCGCGCCACCCCACCTCGCGGGCGACCTCGGTCACCGATGCGCCGGCCAGCACCGCCAGCACAGCTCGATACCGCTGCTCGACAACGGACATATCCACCAATCCCGGCCTCCTGACGCGCGACGCCCGCAAACGACGCACAAAAGATCGGCCGACAACGGCACCTGTCAAACATGTCCTGGGACAGAGGTGTCAAGCATCTCCCGGGACAGCACACCAGACTCCGGACAGCCCTGAAAGCAACTTCTCTACACGTCATCAAGCCGCCGCCCCTGGCGGCGAGCGGCCGGGTGGTCCGGGCGGGCATGCGGCCTCTCCGGGCCGGTCCCGCCCGGCCACCCCGCCGCGTCATCGAACGCAGGCAGAACCAGCGCGCGGGATGCCAACTCTCGCTCTGAGCCGATGAGGTCAAAGCATGCCTCCGGCGGAAGCACTCCGGCACCGAGGTGATCAGCAGCGCCGTAAATGAGTGCGCTGGTCTGCAGTTTCTCCGTCGAAGGCGAGAAAAGTATTTCCTCCTAGTCATATCGCTCCTTACGAATCGAGGTCACGATTGGGTCGACTTGCCACGCGACGTTGAGTGTGCGGTGAGGCGTACTGCTACTGGGAGGAATCGATGAACTTCAGCGATGCCTTTGACATCGCCAACCCTGAACAATACGAGTGGTTTGATCCGATTCTAGATTGTGACACCCTCCTATTCGTCGACCCGTTTTTGATATTCAAGTCCGAAGATGCCAAATGGCGTGACGCGCACGGCAAGATGATAAAGCACTTTCACGATGCATTCGATCTATTGGCTCGATCTCAGCTTAATCCAAAGCATCAGTTCTTCCGGCGCGCATGGACGCAGATGCTGTTTCCGGAACCGAAAGAGTTTAGGCTTGGCTTCGGCAGGAAAAGCGCGGATGGCTCGGGGACCGGTGCAGGTCTAGCAACACGTGTAATAGACGCGATGTGTCAAGCCGTGAAGCGTGGACTTGAGGATATTGATCATTTCGAAGAGCTGGGCATTCTGGTATCCGGAATCAACCGTGATCGCATATCAGATATCACTTGCAATCTACTCAAGCCCGAGCTTATAGAGTACACGCAACATGTCTGCCATTCTCTTGGTATTCCCACAGTGATAGTGAACATCGACCACGCGCGCTTCGACGAATCTCGTAATCGATGGGTACAGGACAGTGTGACGCTGCCAGTGGATCCGGGAAATGGCAAACCGATAATTTTGGTACCTAAGAGCTTCCTTGGAGAGCTTCCCGCCCTGAGTTCAAGCAATTGGAAGGCTTTCTTGGACACATCCCTTCGAGACGATTTAAATCTGGAAATATCAACACAAGTCGATAAGGGCGATATTGTAGCAGTGGCTCGCAAGTCACCCGGTCACCTGCGTGAGTGGATTAGACTCATGGAGTTGACATCGCCTAAGCCATACAATGTAGATGACGATCCCAAACTGCTCGTTAAGTGGCAAAAAGTTGCCCGAAAGGCCGCGAGCGAGATCGATCTTGGAGAAATAGAAATACAGTGCAACGAGGATCTATTGAAGTTTGCCCACAAAGCTGTAGGCCTTTTTCGCCGTTGGGTTGAAGATCTAGGTGGCTGGAGGGCTCTTTGGAGCAGCGTAGCAGATGGAATAAGTGTGCCCGAGCCAATCATGCAGCTCATGCTTCTTGGCGTTATGGATGACTTTTGTACACGATACGATATTAGGCTGGACCGAGAAGTCGAAACAGGGCGCGGTCCAGTAGATTTTACATTCTCCGGCGATAATCGGATGCGAGTCCTGCTTGAGATTAAGAAGCTGACGCATGGCCATTTCTGGAACGGCCTGCATGTGCAGACACCAATCTATATGAACGGGCAAGGTGTCCGACACGCTATATTTCTTGCTATAAGGGACTCTGATACGCCTGCCATGAGGGAACGCTGGAACACTCTGGAAGAGGAAGCCGACAGAGTGTGTGTGAAGACAGGCCTTATGATCGAAATCGCACGTATTGATGCCCTGCCGAAGAAGCCGGCAAGCAAAGAGACTGAATCGGCATCAGAAGAGAACGCAACTGAAGTCTAGATTTAGTAGAAGATGCGTAGAACGGTATCCGGTGCAACGCATGGTGTAGCAGGCTACGCCTCCTTATTTGCTGCCGGTATTGTGGGGCGCGACAGACTGCTTCAGGTCAATTCGGTTACCAACTGCCTGATGCTTCGGCGGTTGTCCGACGACTGAATCTCGATGATGCGACGTCGTACGTCGGTAGGGATTATCTCGTGGTTGTCGCGGATCGCTAGAGCCAGGTTTCTGCGCACCAAGTAGTCGTCATCCATGGCTAGCGCTTCGACCCTTTCGGCCGAGAGGCAATCAGGCCTCTGCGCCCAACGGACGGCCGCCACTGCGCGGAGCGCGGGCACGGGATGGACAGCGCAATCCTCAAGCTTGAGGCTGGAGCAGGCAGTAGGGAGAAGGGTGAACGCCCGCACAATGCGCCATTGTGCTGGCTGATCGGCACTTCGCAACAAGGCCATGCCGATCCTTTCGATCATTATTTGATCATCCGCCCTGGCTGCGAGACGAGCGGCGGCTAGGAGCGCCAGATCGGTTAGAGTATTGGATCCAGTATTGATAGTGATCGCCGCAAATGGGCCTTGCCACATGGCGTCGATTTCGTCAGCAGGGCCGCCGTCCCACTCACCTCGAGCTATTTCGAGAGCCTGTGGCAGAAGACTCGCCCGCGTGTCATCGTCAATATGCTCGGCAATGTTGATGAGACCGTTCAGGGCGTCTCGCCGGCTCATCGTCACTTCGTGGCGGTCGAGTGCCCGCTGCATCATCGCTCTGGCGAACTGTGAGCGGACGTCGGGCTCCAAGACAGAGGCCAGAACCGCGGCCTCAGCCGCGCCGCTACGGTATTCGATTCGTCCTGGCTGATGCTCCTGAGGAAGCAGATGACGAGCTACTCGCTCTCGTGCCAAGGGAATCGCAAGCCCAGAATCCGCTCCCGCCATGATGAGGGCGAGGCAGGCGAACTGATTATGCTCGGCGGCCGGGGCTAGCTGCTCGGCTAGGATCTCCTGATTGGTCACCAGGAGCTCAGGACGGTCCAGGATGATCCTAGCCATCCGCTCATGAGCGAGCAGAGCGCGTGCCATCAATGGCACCGCATCTGGCTGCTCTTCCGCCAAGGCGGCGACTATCTTTGCGACGCTTGCGTCGGTGAGCCGATATTGATCTGGCGGACGCTCGATAAGGGGTTCCACCACGTGAAGCAACTCCATGGCTTGCACGGCGGAAAGTGCTGGGGACAGCTCAGCGAGCACTTCGAAAGCGCGTACCAATAGGTCCTCGGCATGGTCGTCGCCCCGGTCTCTGCTGATCTCCACGAGCGCCCGGGTCGCCCACGCTTCGGCTGACTCGTCATTCAACAAGTCGTCGGCGGTCGCGATGGAGGCAAATGCGGCGGCGCGGCAGGCGTCAACCGGCGGCACGACCAACGCATCCAGTCTAGTCGGCGCCTGAGTGAGCTCCTTGGCCGTCGACGCCGCGAGTTTCGACTCGCCCGCGCGGATGAACCACAAGATCGCTTGCTCAGCGTGCTCGTGTCGACGTAGCAGGGTTCCCATCGCCTGCGCTGCCTCGACTTCTTCACTCAGACCAGCGCGCACTGTCGCCTGCCACTGCCACAGCCGTACGCGTCGCAACGCTTCGGCCGGAGAGCCTTCCTTCTGCATAGCGCGCATCGCCTGCTCGGCCGTGTGTGCTGAGCCCGGAAGCCGACTAGGACGCGCGTTGGGTCGCAGCGCTTGAGCCAAGGGATGCTGATCATCCTTCTCGAAATCGTGGTACCAGAACCGGACCGTACGCCACGCGTACAGCCAGTCCGCCGCCTCGTCGAACATCTCGGCAACGCAGGCTCGTTCAATGGCCAGCAGATATTGTTCCTGCGCCCCAGCTCCGTCGCCCGTGAGCGCGAGGTGGCGACCGTAACGCGCGTGTGCCCAGGCCACCGCCGACCGGTCGAAGCGGCGGTGGATATTGTGCAAACGCGGGCGCCAGTTACCCGTGGCATCCCCAAGACACATCTGAACGCGCATCGCGGCCCGCGACGACATACGCGCGACGTCTTCAAGAGCTTGTTGCCGAGCGAGGACGATTCCCGGTTCGGCCATGGCGATGGCCTCCTCGCTGAGGAACGCCGCCGCGCGGTCCCGGTACGGGTCGTCGTCGGCAAGGGCGTCGAATGCCTCGGCCAGTTGCTCGATATCTCCGCCCTTCGCCAGTTGGATGGCGGCCTGGGTAGCTGCCAACACACGGGCGCTCGCTTCGGATACGGGACTTGCGTCGCTGACTGCGAAGCCCGCGTCCCAGGGCTGGACCGCGTCGAGAAAGTCCCAAGCAAGAGCGACCCGCGTTCGCACCGCAGCATCGGCGTCGCCGCACTTTTGGAGAGCGTCCGCCTCACGACGTCGTACGAGGGCCGCATGTGGTGCGAAGCCCTTTTCCTCCAACTTGCTGGCGATCTCGTGAAACCTCCGCGCGGCCGATGGCTCTTCCTCCGCCAGCAGCCGGTTCGCCTCGTCGAACGCCTCTTCCAAGCCCAGCGACACCATGGGCCCGCGGACCACGGCGTCTGCGTCGACCGGATCGGCCAGCGGCTGCCCTTCGACGAGACGTTGTCGAAGGCCACGTCGCCGCAACTGTCTCCACACGCTGGCCGCGTCGACCACGCCCGCGAACGGTCCCCAGTCCTCGGCTAGAGCAGTGAGGTGCCCGAACAAATCGATCGCAGTCTTGCCGAATGCATCGGCAACTGGCGTGATCCGATTGAGGGCGTCCTGATAATCGGCGTCGTCCACTCGCCACACGTGTAGCGCGGCGAGCGCGGCATGCGTGGTGTGATGGACGCCGCCTAGGTCCGGCGCGCCGTTTCGGATCGCCCGTTCGACGGCCTGGCGAATCTGGGTCAGACGATCTCGCAGCTTTCGATCAATCACGTCGGCGATGAACACCGAGTCGAAGCTCTCGTGTGCATTATGCGCCTGCGCATACTGGGCCAGAGTTTTGAGCTGGTCAAGCGGAGTGGCCATGCCACTGGCGATCAGCCCGAGAGCGAGCTCCCCGCGAGCGATGGTGTCCCCGCGTTCGCTCAGGGTGTGCAGCACCTGAGCCAGCACATCGACGAACTCATCATCGCTAGTAGTCACCTTCAAGGTTCGCTTGACCTGGTACTCGGTGCACAGTCCACTGGGAGCGTCCTCGCCGTATACGACGATGTCATCGAGCAGATGTCCAGCAATCAGCTGCTGCCACGCCACTCCGATTGCGGGCATCGACAGCCCCGGCGGATGCGTCCCCGAGAGCAGATGACTCAGCATGATCGCTCCTACGCGGTACTCGAAGAGCGTGCCAGCACCTCCACTGGCTGCGGGCGACACCGCATGCTTCTTGCCCATGTCTGCCGCTCCATCCGTCTCGTGCTACACAGGTAGCAGCGCGGTCGCTTCAGGGTGAGGACGGAGTCCCTTGGAGCTTCCTTCCGATGAAGGGCCGCGATGCACTCTGGTCCATTGGACCAGAAGTGTCCGACAGAGGAACCGCGCTCTTCGCCATCACCCCTGTCACCTTCGAAGGCCGTCTGACCCCGACCACCCGCCAATCGAACAAGATCGAGATACATCACTGACTGGACACACCCGTGACCTTCTGTATTTGCACTTTGATCAAGGAGCGGCTGGGCGTCGGCTTCCACTGATGAGCAGAGTCCTCACATCACAGCGGGACAGGTGTGAGAGGATCTTTTCCCGGCTGCAGGCGATGCCAGGCGTTCGCCCAGCTCATATGACCTAGGCCAGTCGTAAGGGAGCCACTCTGCTAATCCGGGTGTCTATTGGCTGACGCCGTGACGATCGCGTACTTCGGTGCATACCGTTCGTGGTCGGGGCGATCGCCGCCAGGCCCCTCCTTCGTCGGGTCCTGCCATCGGGTGACCATGGCTGAGGTGACAGCCGTGCCGGCGGAAGCATCTCGCGCTGGCCGATCTTGCTAACGCAGTTGCTAACAACGACTTTGGACGATCACGGACGTAGGTGGACTGGGATCGCACGATAGATGCCCGTGACCAGCATGTCGAGGCACTAGCGGACGGCTGTGGACGATCACGTTCTCACTCGTAATGAAGTGTTCAGGTGAGGCCGTGACGATCGCCGACTTAGGTCCTCCCCCTGGGGTTGTAGCGAGCGACTCGTTGAGAGAGGGCCGCAGCAATGAGCTTCCGGCAGAGGTCCTCCCCGAACCCCCTGCACCTGCAGCGGAAGGAGTCACCCCGTGCAGACAGCGCCGGCCGTTGTTGATTGCTTACCTGGGCGCTCGCGGTAGGGTATCTCACTAATTGATAACAGGATGCAGTGCGGCGGCAATCAGTTCCTATTCAGACGCGAACGAATCTCATCCTCCGCTCGCCAGAAGGTCACAAGTGACTCATATAGGTCCACACCGTTCGTCCACGGAACGTATAGCCTAATCAAGTCAGCATAACCAGTGGGGACGCCGAACCGCTGGTTGATAAACCGGGTTATCGCTGCCACATTCACTGAATCATGTAGACATAGGACGGTCAGCCCGCCGTCAACAGTGTCGTCGATTTTTCGTGGCCCAGCCACTACTATCTTCCATTGCGGAGGATCATTTGTTTCTACGCTCTTCATGACTGGCTCGTTTCCAATCCTATCTAGCGCCTCATATATGCTCGGCAGAAGGTCGTTGAACGATTCAGGAAGTGGCGCGGTATCGGCTCTCGCCTTGGATACGGGCAGGACGTCTTTGTGGAATAGAGCACGCAGACGGTCTAGCCCCGGCTGCTTATTGTAGTCGGCCCTTTGCCATACTTCCGCCACTTGTCCGCGCATTGCATCCTGTTTATCGATGCGAGCCGATGTGTAGACTATCATCGTATGGTTATCGAAATGATGATCGCTGCTAGCGCGATATATCTTCATTGCGGCTGTTAGTGTAAACATGTCTATTGCTGCAAGTAATCCCATAGCGTCCTGCTCGATGTGGCGCACGTAGGCTGCCTCTCTCGATGTGGAGAAGTCCTGTCGATCCGATGGGTCGACGCTTTCGGCATCGTAAAAATTCTGCACACCTCTGTAGTCTTCCGGCGCTGGCAGCGATATAAAGAAGTCCTTTAGGTGTCCAGATGCATCCTCCCGTGCAATTGTGTAAAACGGACTCGACGTGAAGCCGACATACTGAGCCCTTGGTAGGATAGACAGCATATTCTCAACATGCCTACCAACTGTTAGACCGTTCTGAGGAACATCGGCTTCCATGTCAATTATAAGTGCTGGAATCTCCTCGAAAGGGTTCTGTACCGAGCGCAAGTCATTAACAAGCTTACGCAGTACTGCGGCGTTCTTCTTCGCTACAATAAGCCGGACTGGTGCGGCCTCTAAATTTTCAGGTGCATTCAGCGGCAGATCCGGCCGCTCCTTTTTGAACATCAGTGATCGCACGGCTGCACCCAGCTTTTGGTAGTCGAACTCGTTGGTTGTCAGCCGGATGATTCCGGAGGTTCCAGGTAGTGATGGAAGATGATCATCGAGTCGGCGTTGAAGCTGGCGCCGGATCGCGTTCTGAGTACCCCCTAGTACGATCACGAGACGGTATCCTATGTCTATCGCCTTGGCGATAAGCCCAATCATCGCGGCTGTATGACCGCTCTGAGGGTGATGGAGTACGTCTCCTCTGCGGGTGTTCGGCTGCTCCGCTATCGGGGATGCGAGGTGCGAGAGAATTTCGCTACTCGTTACATCGATATTTGCGATTGCAGCGGAAGTCCAACCTGTCGTTGCAAGAGTATTGGCATAAGATCGCCAGTAGCTACGGCCATCCTGCTCCATGGCGTGCCACTGCGGCGTGCGAATGTGGTCTACAGGAGAAGCGGCGGACGTTGATTCGTTGTCGACGGCGGCTCGTAGAGATTCGTTCTCATACTCGAGATATGCGATGCGTTCTTTCGCGGCCCGCAGCAATTCCCGAACCGTAACTGGCAACATGTCCAGCGACTGATTGTCTGAGTGATCGAGCTCGCGTTTGCGTATGTTCTCTATGATATTGCGTTGTTCATGTAAGAGCTGGCGCAACGCCCGATTCTGGCTGAGGAGTTCTCGATTCTCTGATTCGATCATCGCCGCCTGTTGGCGGGCCTTGTCGGCTGTCTTTTGCCAGCGCTTGGCGTGCCCCCATGTGCCCGTCTGTGCATCCTGAGCAGCGTAGAGGAGCCTTCTCGCGTTTTCCGCTTCTTTGGTCAGGAGCCGTCCAAGTCGGCGTTCGACTTCGTCGATCAGGTCGCTGATGAAATCTTCGGATGGCAGCACTGCGCCGTTGAAGTATCGGGAGATCGAACTTGCTTGAATGCCCTGCCTGCCGGCCAGATCACGTACTGAGGTGGGGAAGAGATTGCCGAAAAGCTCCCGTAACGCGAGCGCGAGTTCCTCGCGCTCAGCAGGCAAGCCTGGTTGCAACGGTCCGAGTCGACCCACTGCTCGTGGCACCAGACATTGATAGCGCGTCCCGTCCAACGTGGCAAAGTGTTGCGCACACTTTTGCAACATGTTGCACTCGATGCATCATCAGCCTGCCTGCCATCGTGACTCTCAACGTCACGAGGGGAGGGATACGAATGGAGAGAGACCACTCGGAGGGCGCTCAGCCGGTGGTCCGGCGGCAGCGCAAGACCATCCGCCGCGTTGGAAGGACGGTCTTGTTCGGCGTCGTGAAGGGCGTGGCCACCGCCGTTGGCGGAGCCATGGTCACTGTGATCGCATGGTGGATCGATCACCAATGACCCCGCAGCCCTATGCGCTGCTTCGAGCTAGCCCCGTTTTCCGCATGCGAGTGATCTTCAGCGGAGGTCTCGTGGATCGATGTCGAGGAGGTCCAGGAGATCGAGTTGGAGATCGGTGGGCTGCGGGATGGTCGGGGGTGACTGGCCGGTGCCCGGGGATCAGCCGGATGCCGGCCAGCGCGTCGAGGACGAGCTTGCCGGTGGGCACGGCGGGCCGTCCGGCATACAGGCCGTCGACCTCTTGGTCGCGCCACGGGCGGCGAGTGCCTGGCGGACCTGGCGTTCGATCAGGCAGAAGATGAGCAGGGCCAGGCTGATGACGGTGATCAGCGCACTGATGCGGCGTTTGCTCTTCAGATATAGGCTGATGACGGCCAGCGGCCCCTTGAATGCCTGGTAGCGACGCTCGACCGCTTCTTGGCCTTGTAGTGGCGCAACACCTGTCCGGCGTCGGCCTGATCTGCATCAAGGTTGGTCAGCAGGGCGTACCAGCCGTCGGTGGCGGCTTCGGCCTCCAGCGCCTGCTGGTCGAAGTGCCAGCTGAGGGTGGGTTTGCCGGTGTCGGGGTCGGTGCCGGTGACCGCGGTCAGGTAGACGCTCACCCGCCGGGCGCGGCCGATCGCGGTGATCCGGTCGGTGACGGCCTGCTGGGTGGGGTAGTGGCGGCTGCCCAGGCCGCGCTCCAGCCGGGCCAGATCCTCACCGGCCCGCGCCAGCTTCTTGGCCCGGGCGGTGGCGGCCGCCTGGGCGCGGGCCGAGGAGTGCACGAAGATCCGCCGTAGCGTCAAAACCGGGCCCTTCTTGCGCGGCCCGACCAGCGTCATGACGTCCTCGCGCACGTGCCAGACGCCACGCCGCTCGACGGGCTTGCCCTCGTCCCGGGCGGCGACGTAGTCCACCCGGGTGGCCGCAGAGATCTTCTGGCCGGCCAGGGTCTCGGCGCTGACGTAGTGCTTGGAGGCCGGCGCGATGAAGGCCACCCCACCGGCGATCATCGCGGCCAGGTTCGCATACGAGACCAGCTTGGAATCACCGATCATGAGCATCTGCTGCGGGCCGGTCAGCTACGGACGTCCGGGTACCATGAGGCTTCCGTCTCTCAGACATGGAGGCTGGCCTTGCGGTACGAGTCCCCTTGCCGCTGGACGAGCAGGCAGGTCTCTTGCAGCGCTCCCATGGCCACAGCTTTCAGGTGTAGCGAAGCATCGTTGATACCGATACACCAGTATGGGGCTGCTGAACCGGCTAATCCGGAAGAACCAGGCGAAGTACGAGACCCCACCGCATCTACAAACATCCGCTGAGCAACTGGTCTGGTTACCCGGCATGACCGAGGTCCAAGTCGCCGGAGAGACGTTCCATCAGGACGCCATCTTGGCCGCGCAATTCGGCACCAAGCCAGATGGTCGGCTGCTTGCCGTTCTCGTGCCCGAGACACCTACACTTCCGGACTCTAACGCTGTCGCCGTCTACGTCCAGGGTGAACACGTCGGTTACCTGCCCTCTCAAGTCGCTACAAGGGTGGGGCCAGCGATTCGCACCTTCAGCTCCAGTCAGGGTGGCCGATATATCTCTTGCCCGGCGCGAATCCATCTACATCACGTTGGCCCGCAGGTTGTGTTGATGCTCAACACAACGCCGCTTGGCCTTCCCGCGGAAGCCTTCGAAACCGTACCTGAGCTTGCCGCCGCTCTCATCGGTCTGCTCTCCAGGCTCCGCGAACCCGTGCCGTCACTAACCAGTGTGCACGTCGAAGCGCGACGCAAGCTCAGCAAATGGCAGAGCTCCGAGACCAACCTGCGATCCATCATCAACCAGTTGGCTAAGGCCAACGATCCAACCGTCGGTGAAGCCTTCCTGCTGCTTGCCCAGACTCTCCGCTATCAGGCTGGACGCCGCGACGACACGCTAGCCGCTTATGTGGAAGCCCTCTACTACCGCCGAACCAGCCCTGACATCTGGTGTGACCTGGTCGACTACGCCTCGTCCGCACCCCACATACCGATGCTGGCGGACCTATTTGCGATCAGCCCGCTTGCTGTTCGCCCCGCGCTGCTCCCATTGCTCGTCTCCATTTCCGATGGACGAGACCGCATGGGCAATCTCGACCCGACCAAGGGCCCACGACTCCGGGCGACCCTCCTGGAACTCGCCGAGGACCAACACGACCGGATAAGCAACGCCTATCTTTCCGCCGATGCCGGACATCGCGCTGAGAAGGCCGGTGACCTCCCCGCAGCCGTCATGGCATGGCGCGCGGCGGTCGACGCCGGCAGTACCGATGCGAAAACCGCTGACCGACTCACAACGTGGCTCGTCAAACAAGGCCAGTACGCAGAGGCCGCGCAGGTCCTACGGCAGGCACTTACAACTCCCCCCACCAGGGTCACGCTTCGACAGCGTCTAGAGAAACGACTTGCTCGCTGCGAGAAGACGCCCGGCTGAGAGAGGCGCTGCATAGCAGTTGGGGAGCAACACTGCCTCACTTGGTTGCGTCCGCGGGAGTGGTGTACGAGTTTGGCCTGGTCACAGGCGTGGCGTCGTGAAATGAAGACGGCCATCGCGTGATCCTTCGAGTAGCAA
>NZ_JBFAMX010000178.1:0-18338 GCF_040659615.1 Nonomuraea sp. NPDC049784 | reverse complement strand
GCGGAGGCGGTGGTGATCGTGCCGGCGGGGGGGGAGGCGTTCTTCCCGTCTCTGACGGCGGGCATGGCGGTCGCCCAGGCCCTGGTCACCCACCTCGCGGCCATGGACCCGGCCCGTACGGGGGCTTCCATCGAAGCGGCGGAGTCCATGTGGACGCGCTTCGGCCTCCTGCACCGCCGCCCCACCGGTCCCCAGGCGTGAGCGGTCATTCGCTCCGCAACACGCCCCGGGCCGGGGGCGAGGGCTGATTGACGTACCCGTTGACGAACTGGGCGCCGACGAGCTCGTAGTCCATCTCGTCGTCCCCGTTCAGCGTCAGCTTCACGTCCGCCAGGACCGAGCAGGAGCCGACGTTGTACGTGGTCGACAGCCGCAGCACCACCGGGCCGCCGCCGGACTCCAGGTAGAGCAGGCCCCTGCACTGGCCGCCGTTCGTGTTGAACTGGCCCACCATCGCCGTCAGCGAGCCCGACGTGATGGTCAGCGTGGTGTTGTAGGAGCCCCAGCCGGGGACCAGCCAGTCGATCCTGCCGCTCCAGGTGCCCTGGTAGTCCTCGGGTACGGAGACCGATTCGTCCGGCGAACTCTCGCCGACCGGCTCGGCTGTCTCAGACTGGCTGGATGTGGAGTGCGGGGGCGCGGCCGTCGTGGTGGTCGCGGGCGGCGGGCTGGTGGTGGGCTTGTCGTCGGGCTTGTTCGCCTGCATGAGCACGACCGGGATCAGCGCGGCGATGATCGCGGCGCAGGCACCGATGATCGCGACGATGATCTGAGCTCGGTGGTCTTTCTTCGGCTCAACAGGGGGAGCTGTCACGTTCCAAACCGCCTGTCTGGAAGTCCGCGCCAATCACCGAGAACATCCACCGATGCCGCCTTCGCGTTACTCATGCGATGAGTTCTGGCGGGCGACCCGGCCCGGCGGACGCTGCCCGCGAACGGCTGTGGCTAGAGCCAGCTGGCCCGGACGCTGCCGGCCCCCGGCGCGTCGCTCGGCGGGGTGGCGAGGGCGCCGGAGCGGACGCCGTCGAGCAGACGGCTGACGGCGTCGACGATCTCCGGAGCGCGCTCGCGCAGTCCCGCCACGTCCGCCGGGCTCGCCTCGCCGCGGTCCAACCCGGCCTCGTCGAGCACGCCTTCGAGGTCGGCCAGTCGTTCCTCCAGCCACTTCAGCGGCTCGGCGGAAAGCTGCTCGTCGAACACCCGCTCACCCGGCTCCCACTCGCGCAGAGTGGGGTGATGGTGGGTGCGGTCGAAGCTCCCCGGCGTGCCGGAGACCGACTCCAGCAGGTCGACCCGCCAGAGGGGCCGGTCGACGGTGATGGGCCGCGCCGAGTAGATCGACCCCTTCAGCTCGCCCGGCTCAAGGCTGCGCAGCTCCAGGCGCACGCCTCGCTCGGCTCCCTCCTGGCCCGAGTTCGGGTTGGGGTCGACGAAGTAGATGTCGCTCACGGCCACGCCGATCCGCTCGAAACCGAAGAGGTAGAGCACGGAGAACCACTTCCTTCGCGTGTGTCAGGGTTCGGGAGAAATCGTGGTTTACGTACCCACCCCAGGCCCGTGTCGATCGTGCCGGCCGTGCTCTTCAGCGTCCGGCTCTGACCTCGGGGGAGCCGACGCCCTGCCCCAACCGCGGGGCCTGGCCGGACGTCCCCCGGCCCAGCAGCAGCGTGCCCAGCCACATGAGCGCGATGCCCACGGCGGCCAGGGCCGCCTCCCTGCCCGTCCGGTACATCCCGACGGCCAGCACCACCATGCCCAGGGTCGTCACGGCCGCGCTCACGACCGTGACCCGCCGCAGCGCGGCCAGGATGACCGCCAGCGCCACCAGGGCGCCGAAGAACACCTGCGCCGCGGTCCCGTAGACGATCGCCTCGAACCCCGCGCCCTGGTCGCCTCCGAGCCCGGCGTAGAGGTCGATCCCCAGCCGCACGACGGCGGCGGCCAGGCTCAGCAGCGCCACCCCCGTGGCCGCCTCCACCGCCACGCGGCGACCGCCCCTCACCGGCCCGGCCATGCCGCGCAGCCCCAGCGTCATGACGCCGAACATCAGGAACCCGGCCAGGCAGGCGACATACGCGGCCGTCCACCACGGGCCGCCCGCGATGTCGGCGCCCGTGGGCCGCATGAGGAGCCAGCCGCCGAGCAGCGCGGCGGGCGCGGCGGTGAAGGAGATCTGGGTGAGGCGGTTCATGAGACCACGATGCCTCCCGGCGCCGGGGGCGCTCATCGGTGATCGCCCCTGACTTTCCCCTGATCCGCCCCCGTGACCTGCTCCGTCAGGCGAAGTAGCGCAGCCAGACGTACCCCCACGCCATCAGGGTGCTCAGGGCGGTCACGACGGCGCCGTACCGGGTGAACTGCCAGAAGGTGATCTTGTGTCCGGTGCGCGCGGCGATGCCGAGGGCCACCACGTTCGCGCTGGCCGCCACCGCCGTGCCGTTGCCGCCGAAGTCCGCCCCCAGCGCGAACGCCCACCACAGCGCCTGCCCGGTCTGCGGGTCCGGGGCCTGGGCCACCACGCCTTCCACGATGGGCGCGGTCGTGGCGACGTAGGGGATGTTGTCGAAGAAGGCGCCCAGCACGCCGGAGCCGAACAGCAGCGCGGTGGCCGCGACGAAGTAGTCGTCGCCGAGCGCGTCCAGGGCCCACGTGCCGATGGCCGTGATGACCCCGGTGTGGACCAGGCCCCCGACCATGACGAAGAGTCCCATGAAGAACACCAGCGTGGGCCACTCCACCTCGCGCAGCACCTCGGAGACCTCCGCGCGGGACACCAGCAGCATCACCCCGGCCCCGACCAGGGCCACGATCGACGGCTCCACGTGCGCCACCGCGTGCAGGCCGAACCCGGCGATGACCCCGCCCAGGACCAGCAGGCAGCGCGCGAGCAGTCGCGGGTCGGTGATGGCCCGCCGCTCGTCCAGCGTCATGACCTCGGCGGCGTGCTCGGCGTCGTAGTGGAACGAGCGGCGGAACAGCACCCGCGTGAGCAGCACGAACACGACGAAGATGACCACCACGACGGGCGCCATGTGGACCAGGAAGTCGTTGAACGTCAGCCCCGCCCGGCTGCCGATGATGATGTTGGGCGGGTCGCCGATGAGCGTCGCGGCGCCGCCGATGTTGGAGGCGAGGACCTCCGCGATGATGTACGGCTGGGCGGGCATGCGCAGCCGGTCGCACACCATGACGGTGACCGGCGCGACCAGCATGATCGTGGTGACGTTGTCGAGGAAGGGCGAGGCCACGGCGGTGATCGCCATCAGCATGACCATCAGCCGGTACGGCCGGCCCTGCGACCGCTTGGCGGCCCAGATGGCGAGGTAGTCGAAGACCCCCGTCTGCTTGATGACCCCGACGATGATCATCATGCCGAGCAGCAGGAAGATGACGTTCCAGTCGATGCCTTCGTGCTCCGAGAAGAACACGTCGGCGCCGGGGATCAGGCCGAGGACGGTCATCAGCCCGGCGGCTATGAGCACCACCTTGACCTTGTCGGCCTTCTCGGTGGCGATGAAGAAGAACGCGACCAGGAAGATCGCGAGGGCGGCGACAGCACTCATCCGTCACGCCCCGGCGGCCCGGACTGGCCGGCGGGGCATGAGGGCACAAGGTGGGATTTGCGGCACACGACGATGACCTCCGGAGTCGGAACGGTTTCTGGCTGGTGAGCCGCCGCTCCAGGATGATCGCCTCGTCGCGCGCGCCGCATCGAGGTGCTCCTTCGAACGGGCGGCGGCTCCGCCCCAGTCTCGTCACCCGGCCGTGACCGGCGCCATCGGGTCCAGCACCCATCTATGGAGGGACAGAGCATGTAGGGCCGTCCCGCAGGATGGGGGTCAGGCCGGATGGACAACCGCACCTGGGGACAAAGAGGCTGGTGAAATGACCGACGTGGCGAAGAGGACGACCAGTAGCCCGGCGCGGGCGCTGTTCCGGCGGCTGTTCGTGATCAATGGTCTGGTGTTCGCGGTGGCCACGCTCGTGCTCGTGATCTCCCCCGCCACGGTCTCCGCACCCGTCGTCCTCGCCGAGGTGCCGGTGCTGGTGGTGGGCCTGGCCCTGATGCTCGCCGCCAACGCGATCCTCCTGCGCCGCAGCCTGGCCCCGCTGGACGCGCTGACCACGCTCATGCAGCGCGTCGACCTGCTGCGTACCGGCGACCGGCTGGCCGACAGCGGCAACAGCGACCTCACCCACGTGATCGGCACGTTCAACGCGATGCTCGACCGCCTCGAAGCCGAGCGCAGCGCGAGCAGCGGCCACGCCCTGGCCGCCCAGGAGGGCGAGCGCCGGCGCATCGCCCGCGAGCTGCACGACGAG
This sequence comes from Nonomuraea sp. NPDC049784, assembly GCF_040659615.1. Taxonomy (NCBI): domain Bacteria; kingdom Bacillati; phylum Actinomycetota; class Actinomycetes; order Streptosporangiales; family Streptosporangiaceae; genus Nonomuraea; species Nonomuraea sp. NPDC049784. The sequence continues at coordinate 14,015 of NZ_JBFAMX010000178.1, read as the reverse complement.
ATCGGCCAGAGCCTCACCGTGGTGCTCCTCGGGCTGAAGCGGGTGGTCGACCGCGCCCCGGCCGAGCTCAAGGAGGATCTGCACGGCGTGCAGGAGACCGTCCGCGCCAGCCTCGACGAGGTCCGGCAGGTGGCCCGCCGGCTACGTCCCGGCGTACTGGAAGACCTCGGGCTGCACGCCGCTTTGAGCGCTCTGAGCAGCGACGTCTCCCAGATGAGCGGGGTTCAGGTGGCCCGCTCGGTCCAGCACGACCTGCCCGAGCTGGGCGCGGACGTCGAGCTGGTGCTGTACCGGATCGCCCAGGAGAGCCTCACGAACATCGCCAGGCACGCCCACGCCACCCGCGCCGAGCTGTCGCTGGCCACGGAGGACGGCCGGCTGACCCTGCGCGTCACCGACGACGGCAGGGGCGGCGCACGCCAGGACGGGGCCGGGATCCGCGGCATGCGCGAGCGCGCCCTCCTCATCGGCGCCCGCCTGACCGTCGATTCCCCGCCAGGGGAAGGCACCCGCGTTTTCCTGACCATCCCGAACGATCGGAGCCCGACCTGGTGAGTACTGCCAAGACCCGGATCCTGCTGGCCGACGACCACGCGCTGGTGCGCAGGGGCCTGAGGATGATCCTCGACGCCGAGCCCGACCTGGAGGTGGTCGCCGAGGCCGCCGACGGCGCCGAGGCCGTCGCGGCCGCCTCCGAGGACGCAGTGGACCTGGCCATCCTTGACATAGCGATGCCCCGCATGACCGGCCTCCAGGCGGCCCGCGAGATCTCCCGCCGCGCGCCCGGCATCCGCATCCTGATCCTGTCGATGTACGACAACGAGCAGTACTTCTTCGAGTCGCTCAAGGTCGGCGCCTCGGGGTACGTGCTCAAGTCGGTCGCCGACCAGGACCTGCTGGAGGCGTGCCGGGCGACCATGCGTGGCGAGCCGTTCCTCTACCCGGGCGCGGTCACCGCGCTCATCCGCGACTACCTGCAGCGCTCGCGTGAGGGCGAGCGCATGCCCGAGAGCATCCTGACGCCCAGGGAGGAGGAGATCGTCAAGCTGATCGCGGAGGGCAACTCGGCCAAGGAGATCGCGGAGACGCTCGTCATCAGCGTGAAGACCGTGGACCGGCACCGGGCGAACATCCTGCAGAAGCTCGGCATGCGCGACCGGCTCGACCTGACCCGCTACGCCATCCGCGCGGGCCTCGTGGAGCCCTAGGACATCAGCTTGCGCGGTGGCCGTTGATCCACACGTCGCGCAGGACCAGGTCGGTCACGTCGCGTACGACGTCGTCCTCGGTCATCTCCTCGAACACGCTGTCCGTCACCCGGACGCCCCTGACGGGGTTGGCCGGGTTGCCGATCAGGTAGAACGCCCTGGGCGCGCGCCCGGCCCGCAGGCGGCGGACGTCGATGGCGCCCACGTCGGGGTAGTAGGGGCCGGTGTCCTTGTTCTCGTAGTTCAGCGCCACCTCGATCACCGAGTCGGCCGCCTGCGCCACCGTGATGTCTCTGAAGTAGACGTCCCTGACGTAGCCGCCGCGGTCGGGGTTGGTCTTGATACGGATCGCGCGTTCCAGGTTGGGGCTGCTCATCGTGCAGTTCCAGGCGAAGACCCAGCGCACGCCGCCGGTGGTCTCGCTGCCGATGGTCACGCCGCCGTTGCCGTCGCGCATCACGCAGGAGTCGACGAGAACATTCTCGGAAGGCGCGTTCACCCGGCGGCCGTCGGCGTTCTTGCCGGCCTTGATCGCCACGCAGTCGTCTCCGGTGTTGAACTCGCACCGCTCGATGAGCACGTCCACGCAAGACTCGGGGTCGCAGCCGTCGTTGTTGGGGCCGTTCGGGCTGTCCACGGTGACCTCGCGGATGGTCACGTTGGTGCACAGGACCGGGTGGATGTTCCACATGGGGGAGTCCTTGACCGTCACGCCCTCGATGAGGACGTTGCGGCACCGGTAGAGCTGGATCAGGTTCGGGCGCAGGTAGTGGCCCTCGCCGAACACCCGCTCCGCCACCGGCACGCCCTGCTCGGCCATGGCCGCGAGCAGGTTCTTGTCGGGCTTCTCGGCCGGCGGCGGGTCGCCCGACCAGTCCCACCAGTGCGTGGCGTCGGCCTGGCCGTCGATCGTGCCGCTGCCGGTGATCGCGACGTTCGTCCGGTCGTAGGCGTAGACGAACGGGGAGTAGTTCATCAGCTCGACACCCTCATAGCGGGTGTACACGACCGGCAGGTAGTCGGCCGGGTTCCGGCTGAACGTGATCGTCGCGCCCTCTTCCAGGTGCAACTCGACGTTGTCGGCCAGGTGGATCGCACCGGTGAGGTACGTTCCCGCAGGCACGAGCACCCGCCCGCCGCCCGCCGCGGTGCAGGCCGCGATGGCCTGCTTGAAGGCGTCGGTGCACATCGAGGCGCCGTCGCCGACCGCCCCGTGGTCGGTGACGGGAAAGGTGCGGCGGGGGAAGCGGGGCGGCCGGATGCGCCGCCTGATCTGCGGCACCCTGGCCCAGGCCGAGGCGCCGGGGTCCGAGACGGTGGCCGCCTCCGCCCGGCCGATCAGCTGCGGCGCAAGCACGGCGCCGGCCGCCGCTGCCAGGAACCTCCTGCGGGACCTGTCCATCGTGTCCTCCTATCCGTGCGCCATCGAGATGCCGCGCTGTTCGACCAGGGTGTGCGCGCCGACCTGGTACGGCTCGACCCGGCGTACCGCCGTGTAGAAGTGGTGGGGGCGGCCGTCGCGGGAGACGAGCGCGGGCTTGTGCGCGTAGGTGTCGTCGGCCGAGCCGGGCGGCCCCACGTCGATGAGGACCTCGCCGCTCTTGTGCCAGGTCCGCAGGTCACGGGAGACGGCGTAGCTCTCGCGGGCGTGCCCGTCGAAGGAGAGCCCGAAGTAGAACATCACCCACCAGTCGCCGTCCCGCAGCACGCACGGGTCGGAGGCGAAGCGCTCGTCGAAGTCGCCCTCGCCGCCGTGTGGCACGACCGGTCCCGGGTTCGGGCGCTCCCAGTGCTCGAGGTCGGGCGAGACGGCGTAGCCGATCTGCTCGCGCCAGCCGTCGTAGGTGCGGTTCTTGGCGTTGTAGAAGCAGTAGTAGAGGCCGTCGTGGCGGAGCAGCCACGACTTGTAGAGGCCGCCGCGCTCCCACGCGCCGCCGTCCTGCGGGCGCAGCACCGACCCGGTGTCCTTCCAGGTACGCAGGTCGTCGCTGACGCAGAACCCGATGACCGCCGCGCCCATCTCCATGCCGGGCTCCGGATAGGCGTGGTACGTGCCGACCGTCCGGCCGTCCCGCCAGGTCACCTGGCCGGGGGAGTCGAGGCGGTTGTCCCGGACGATCGAGGTGAGCGCCGCGTTGTAGCCCCGGTACGGGTGGCCGGGGTCGCGCGGCAGGATCACCTCCCCGGGAGTCCACGACACGAGGTCGGCCGAGCGGCTCAGCGCGGTCTGGTAGCCGGTCCCGTCGAAGCCGACGTACGTCATGAGGTACTCGCCGCCGTCCGAGCACACGAAGGGGCAGTCCACGAAGAGGCTGTCGAACCTGCCCGGCTCCCGCGACGGCCCGACCAGCAGCCGCCCCGCCTTGTGCGGCGTCCTGACGCGCGCGGCGTCGTACACGTCGATCATCGGCCCGCCCTGAAGGCCCACTGCCCGGCGGGCACCTCATAGGCGCGGCCCCCCAGCGGGACCGCCTCATCAGGCACGGCGTGCTGCGCGAGCCCCAGATCCGGCAGGCGCACCTCCGCCGACGAGCCCGGCGGGACCTCCACGTCGAGAGCGAACTCCCCGTCCCCGCGCGTCCAGGACACCGCGACCTTTCCGTAGGGCGTCCCGGTGCTCGCCCGCACCGACTCCAGGTCGCCGGGCGTGGCGGGCTCGATCAGCAGCTTGCGGAAGCCGTTCGACCCGGGCGCCTGGCCGATGCCCCCGAGGCCGCGGTAGAACCAGGCGTCGATCGCGCCCAGCATGTAGTGGTTCTGCGACAGCCCTCTCGTCGGCCCGTCCCAGGCCTCCGTGAGCGCGGTGGCGCCGTGCCGCACCTGGTAGCCGTAGCTGGGGTGGCTCGTCGACGTGGCGAACTCCCACAGCGCGTCATGTCGTCCCGCGTGGCCGAGCACCCGGAACAGCGCGGGCAGCGCGATCTCGCCGACCGTGATGCCGCCGCCCGCCACCGCCTCGGAGATCCGGTCCAGCGCGGGCTCGTCGGTGAGGACGCCCATGTCGAATGCGAGGATCTCCGACGCCTGGCTGCGGCTCTCGGCGAAGGAGCCCGCGAAGGCGGCGGTGATCTGCTCGGTCAGGGCGCGGTAGCGCTTGGCGTCGTCGTCGCGGCCCAGCACCCCGGCCACGCGGGCCATCGTGTGCGCGGCCCGCCAGTAGCCCCAGGTGGAGACCAGGGGTACGGGGGTCGAGGGGTCCAGGCCGATCCAGTCGCCCAGCCCGTAGTCCAGGATGCCGTCCTTGGCCTTGCCCGTGAGGTAGTCGACGTAGCGGCGCATCGCGTCGTAGTGCGTCTCCATCGCGGACCTGTCGCCGTACCAGCGGTAGAGCTGCCAGGGGATGCGGACGATCGCGCCGCCCCAGTTGGGGTCGTCCCTGAACGGGGGGTCGAACACCAGGAACTCCGGCGCGATGTCCGGCACCAGCCCCTCGCCGGTCTGCGCCTCGGCGATGGTGACCAGCAGCTCGCGGTAGTAGGCGGCGACGTCGTAGTTGTAGGCCACGACGTCGAAGAGCAGGTGGGTCTGCTCCAGCCAGCCCAGCTTCTCCCGGTGCGGGCAGTCGGTGAGCACGCTGTACATGTTGCCCCGCACCGCCCGGTCAATGATCTTGTGGACGTCGTTGACCAGGGCGTTCGAGGTCTCGAAGGCGCCGGTGGGGGTGTTGTCGGCCCGCAGCACGAGCGCCGTCACGGCGTCCTTGCCGACGTGCTCGGGCAGGCCCTGGACCTCGACGTAGCGGAAGCCGTCGTAGCGGAAGCGCGGGTGCCAGGTCTGCGGCCCGTCCTTGGTCACGTACGTGTTGAAGATCGGCGCGCCGGTCGTGGGCTTCGACTGCACCACGCGGCCGTACGCGTCGAGCTGGTCGCCGGGCACGAGCCGCAGGTAGCGCCCGGCCGGGAGGTCCAGGCTCAGCTCGGCCCAGCCGGCGACCACCGTGCCGACGTCGAAGACCGGCGTGCCGTCGGTGGCGACGAGCTTGGCGCTCGCGGGCAGCCGCTCGGTGACCCTGATGGGCGGGCAGGCCCGCGACCGCAGGATGTCCGTCGGGTCGGGCCTGACGGTCACGGGGCGCCACTCGGCGGCGGTGCGCCGGGCGTCGTGGTCCTCGCCGCCGTACCAGTGCGAGCGCACGGTCGGGCCCTCGGCGGCCCGCCAGTCCGCGCCCGTGACGAACCGGTCGTCCGAGCCGTCGGCGTAGTCCACCTCGAGCTGGGCGATCGCCATCGGGGCCTGCTTGGAGCCGAAGAACTTCATGTACCGGTCCTGATGCGGGAACACGTGCGCGATCCCGGGGCCCAGCTCGACGCCGATCGTGTTCCCGCCGTCGCGCAGCAGCTCCGTCACGTCGTGCGTGGCGTACACGACCCGCCTGGTGAAGTCCGTGTACGGCGGCTCCAGCACGGCGTCGGTCACCGGCGCGCCATTGACCGACGCGACGCAGACGCCGAGTCCCGCGACGTGGAGCCGGGCGCGGGCGACCGGCTTGGCCAGGGTGAACTCGCCTTCGAGCAGCGGGAGCGGCCTGCCCTCTCCCGCGCGCGGGTTGCCCTCGTCGTACCAGTCGGGGTGGGTGATCCACGAGGCCGTCCAGTCGTCCGGGCTCAGCAGCCCCAGCTCGAAGCGCGCGGTCGGGCTCCAACCGGACCATTCGCCGCTCGCGTCGCGGATCCGCACGCGCCAGCGCGCGGCCGTGCGGCTGGTCAGCGGCCGGCCGCCGTACACCACTCTCTGCTCCGGACCGCTGACCTCGCCGCTGTCCCATAAGCCAGGCTCGACCTGTACGTGATAACCGGTCTGCGTCGTGGCGCCGGTTAGCTGCCAGCTGAGTGTCGGGCGGGTGATCTCGATGCCGAGGGGGTCGGTCAGGTCGCACGTTCGCAGGTTCGTCACCATGGCGTGGGCTCCAAGTCAGGTGATCTTGATCATGTACGCGGCCTTCGTGGGCGGGTCCGGGGGCAGGTCGGCGTAGAGCGCCTCCTCGGCCAGCCGCCAGGTGAGCGGACCGTGGCCGAGGAGCTCGACCTTGGCCGGGCGGCCTTTCAGCAGCCCCTCGCGGGTGCCCAGGCTGTTGATCGCGGCGGTCCGGTCCTCCGGCCAGGCGAGCAGGGTGGCGTACACCGTGTCGCCGCGCCTGGTGAAGCGGATGTCGCTCGGCAGGTAGGCGCGGTCGGCCTCGTTGTAGCCCTCGTAGCCCTTGGTGTCGCCCATGCCCGTCGCGCCCTCGGCGGGACGCAGCCAGGGCGTCGTGCCGTACACGCCTTCGCCGCACACCCTCAGCCAGTCGCCCACCTCGCTCAGCAGGGCGCGGGCCTGGCCGTCCACGGTGCCGTCGGCGCGCTGAGGGACGTTGAGCAGCAGGCAGCCGTTCTTGCTGACCACGTCGATCAGCGTGTGGATGATCTGCTGCGAGTTCTTGCGCGGGTGGAACATCGGGTCGTCGTCGGAGCAGTCGAACCACTCGCCGTCGCTGGTGTCGAACTGCCAGGGATGGGGCTGGGCGTCGTCGAGCTGGCGGCGCTCGCAGTCGAGCACGGCGGCTGTGCGGTCGGCGTCGGGGACGTCCTTGATGGTCACGAGTCCGCCGGTCGGGCAGGTGTCGTAGTAGTGGGCGAGCAGCTCGAGCCCTCGCGTGCTGACCGGGTCCGACTCGACCACGCTGCCCGCGTCGAACGGCAGGCGGCCGTCGTCGAGGTAGACCAGGTCGGGGCGGTAGCGGTCGAGCGCCTCGCGGACGCGGGCGTAGAACCGGTCCGCCACCTGTGGCGGCGGCTTGGCTCCCGGCGCGTGCTTCTCGGGGTAGAGCTCGGCCGGGTCCAGGCCCTCCCACCAGGTGCCCGTGCCGTCGTGCCTGGTCAGCGCGCCGTCGTGCGGCTCGCCGGTCGCCGGGTCCGCGCCGTGGGCGACGTCGAGCCAGCGCCACGTCCAGTTGTCGTGGAAGCTCAGCCCGAACGGCAGCCCGGCCGCGCGGGCCGCCCGTTCCCACGCGCCGACGATGTCGCGCTGCGGGCCGATGCGGGCGGCGTTCCAGGCGTGCTGCTTCGAGTCCCACAGGTCGAAGTTGTCGCAGTGGGCGGCCAGGGCGACGAAGTAGCGGGCGCCGCTGGAGACGTACAGGCCGATCAGCTCTTCGGGGTCGAAGCGCTCGGCCCGCCAGCGGGGGAAGAGGTCCTTCGCGCCGCCCCTGCCGAAGCGTTCGCGGTGGTGGGCGTGCTGGCGCTCGGCCCTTCGCCGCTCCCAGGGCTCGGACCAGGGCTGCATGCCGTAGAGGTGGCGGGCGTACCAGTCGCCGGAGCTCGCCACGGACTGCGGCCCCCAGTGCGACCAGATGCCGAACTTGGCCTCCCCGAACCACTCGGGAACGCGGTGACGGCGTAACGACTCCCAATCCGGCAGAAACCCGCTCAATGGGCGCACCTACCTTATTGAAACGATTTACGCATGATATATTTATTCAGCCTCTGATGTCAATGCATCCTTGGATGATGGGCGCCCTCCCACCGCCCGTGGTTGCGGTCCCCTCGAGGAAAGGGGCGGGTGTGGGCAGCCGCTCGCGGCGCGCCACCTCTGCCCTTGGGGAGGTTGGGGCGTGCGGAACCCGGGGATGGTCAGCGCGGATCTTGGCGTCTAGGGTTAAAACGTTTTGGTTTCGGAGGGACAGTGCGGATGGTCGATTTCCACGAAGACCCCGGGCCGGGCTCCGGGCGGCGGGCGGCGCGCGCGGACTTCCTCTCCGACGCGCCGGGGGTGTCGCTCAACGGCCGGTGGCGCTTCCGCCTCTCGGACATGGCCGAGGGCACCGGCCCATCGCTGCCCGACCCGGCACTCGACGACACCGGCTGGGACACGATCCGCGTGCCGTCGCACTGGGTGCTGGAGGGGTACGACCGCCCGCTCTACACCAACACCGCCTACCCGTTCCCCATCGATCCGCCGAGACTGCCCGACGGCAATCCCACGGGCGACTACCGTCTCGGCTTCGACCTGCCCGCTGACTGGCCCCAGGGCCGGGCCGTGCTGCGCTTCCAGGGGGTCGACTCCTGCGGCACGGTGTGGCTCAACGGCTCGCTGCTCGGCCACTCGAAGGGCAGCAGGTTGCCGTTCGAGTTCGACGTCACCGGGCTCGTCCGCCCGCGCGGCAACCTGCTCGCCGTACGCGTGCAGCGCTGGTCGTCGGGCAGCTACCTCGAGGACCAGGACATGTGGTGGCTGCCCGGCATCTTCCGCGACGTGGAGCTGCTGGCCCGCCCCTCAGGCGGCATCGACGACTTCACCGTCCACGCCTCCTACGACGCCTCGAACCGCTCCGGCACCCTCCGCGTCACCGCCGACGCCCCCGGCCTGGTCGAGATCACCGAGCTGGGCCTGTCCGTCGCCACAGGGGAGGAGGTCACCGTCCCCGGCGTCGAGCCGTGGAGCGCGGAGCACCCACGCCTCTACCGCGGCACAATGAAGGCCGCCGGCGAGGCGATCGACCTGCCGATCGGCTTCAGGACCGTCGAGATCGCCGGCGGGCGGCTGCTCATCAACGGGTCGCCGGTGCTGTTCCGCGGCGTCAACCGGCACGAGCACCACCCCGAGCGCGGCCGCGCGCTCGACCGCGACACCATGATCCGCGACATCGAGCTGATGAAGCAGCACAACGTCAACGCCGTCCGCACCGCCCACTACCCGCCGCACCCGGAGTTCCTGCGGCTCTGCGACGAGTACGGCCTGTGGGTGGTGGACGAGTGCGACATCGAGACCCACGGGTTCATCTACGCGGGCTGGGAGGGCAACCCGCCGGCGGAGCCGATGTGGCGCGACGCGCTCCTCGACCGCGCCCGGCGCATGGTCCAGCGCGACAAGAACCATCCCAGCGTGGTGATCTGGTCCCTGGGCAACGAGAGCGGGAGCGGGCCGGCGTTCGGCGACATCGAGCAGTGGATCCGGGAGCACGACCCCAGCAGGGCGCTGCACTACGAGCGCGACCCCAGCTACCGCCACTCCGACTTCTACAGCCTGATGTACCCGTCGCTGGACGACCTGGAGCGCATCGGGGAGCGGAAGGAGGACACGCCTGAGGGCGTGGTGGCGGAGTCGCCCGACGACGTGCGCCGCCGTGGGTTGCCGTTCCTGCTGTGCGAGTACGCCCACGCCATGGGCAACGGACCCGGCTCGCTGGCCGACTACCAGGCGATCCTGGAGTCGTACGAGCGGTTCTGCGGGGCGTTCGTGTGGGAGTGGATCGACCACGGGCTGGCGGGACACGACTCGCTCGGCCGCCCGTACTTCCGGCACGGCGGCGACATCGACTACCAGCCGAACGGGGGGCGGTACTGCCTGGACGGGCTCCTGTTTCCCGATCGCACGCCGTCGCCCGGCCTGGCGGAGCTGCGCAAAGCCATCGAGCCGGTCGGGATCGCGGTGGACGCGGTGGCCAGGGAAGTCGTCATCGTCAACAAGCACGACCTGATCGACCTCGGCCACCTGGAGTTCCACTGGCGGGTGGAGGTGGACGGCTCGCCTGCGGGAGGGGGCGGGGCGCTGCCGGTGCCGCGCTGCCGGGCCCGCGAGACCGTACGGGTGCCGCTGCCCGAGGTGGCGGTCGCGGCGGACGGCGAGACGTGGATCACGGTCGAGGCGGTGCTCGCGACCGCCGCCCGCTGGGCACCGGCCGGTCATGTCGTCGCCTTCGGCCAGGCGCGGCTCGGCGATGGCACCCAGCGCCGCCGCCCGCTGCCCGCGGCGAGTCAGGCAGCCGGCGGAGTGCTGCGGCTGGGCGGGGCGTCCGGCGGAGTGCTGCGGCTGGGCGGGGCGTCCGGCGGAGGGTTGCGGCTGGGTGGGGCGGTGTTCGACGCGAGGACCGGGCGGCTGACCCGGCTCCACGACGTCGAGCTGGACGGGCCGGTGCTCGACGTGTGGCGCGCCCCGACGGAGAACGACCGCGGCCAGGGCCCGAGGAACGCGCTGGCCGCCGACTGGGAGGCCGTGGGGCTCGACCGCTTCCTCCACCGCACCGGTGACATCGAACAACCCGACGACCGCACACTGGTCGTCCACGGCCGCAGCGGCCCGGCCACCCGGTCCCTCGGCTTCCGCACCACGCACAACTGGCAATGGCAGGACGGCACGCTGCACCTGCGGATCGAGGCCGAGCCCGTCGGCGACTGGGACGACACCAAGTACGGCCACCTCGAGGTGAGCCCGCCGCGCATGGGTGCCAGGTTCGCCCTGCCCGGCGGCTACACCGACGTCGAGTGGTTCGGCCGCGGGCCGGGCGAGTCGTACGCCGACAGCCGGGCGGCCGCGCGGGTCGGCCGGTTCGCACTGCCGATCGACGCGCTCCAGACCCCGTACGTCGTGCCGCAGGAGAACGGCAACCACATCGAGACCCGCTGGCTGGAGCTCTCGGGCACGGGGCTGCCGACCCTGCGCGTGGACGGCGAGCCGCACCTGGACTTCACCGCCCGCCGATGGACGAGCGAGGACCTGCAGGCCGCCCGCCGCCCACACGACCTGCGCGACTCCGGCCGCGTCTGGCTGAACCTGGACCACGGCCAGCAGGGCATCGGCAGCGCCTCCTGCGGCCCCGCCCTGCCCGAGCGGTACCGGCTGCCGGTCCGGTGCTACTCCTGGTCGATGACGTTGACCGCCTGAGAGGATGTTGATCACATGACGGAACCGACCAAGTTCGACTTCTGCCCGTGGCTGTTCTGGGATCAGGCGACCGAGGAGGACCGCCTCGCCCAGATGCGCCACATGGACGCGCTGCGGGCGAGGGTCGACATCGAGGTGGCGGGCAAGGTGTTCGTCTCGCCGCTGGCGGCCGTGTACGCCGACAGCCTGCGCATGGGCGACTACAGCTACATCGCGGCCCACGCGTACGTCACCGACGACATCGTCATGGGCGACGACTGCACCATCAACCCGTACGCCGTGGTGCGGGGGAACATCGTGCTGGGGAACGCGGTGCGGGTGGGCGCGCACACGTCCCTGCTCGGCTTCAACCACGGGACCGCGCCAGACCGCCCGGTCTTCCGCCAGGCGATCACGTCGAAGGGCATCCGGATCGGCGACGACGTGTGGATCGGCTCGAACGTGGTCGTGCTCGACGGCGTGACGATCGGCGACCACGCGGTCATCGGGGCGGGCTCGGTCGTCACCAAGGACGTGCCCGCCTGGGCCATGGTCGCCGGCAACCCGGCCCGCCCCATCCGCGACCGCCGCACCCCGCGGCCCACTGCGGGCAGCGAGACGCTCCCCGCCGCGAGCGGGACGAGCCCCACTGCGGGCGGGACGCGTGCCGCCGTGGGCGAGGACCTGGAGGCGCGGCTGGCCGAGTTCGCCGGGCGGGCGCGGGAGCAGGCCGAGGCGGTGCTGGCGCGCTGCTGGACCGGCGAGCGGTACGTGGACCGCCCCGGCGCCGACCCCACCGTGCGGGCCTGGTGCGACGCGGTGGAGATCGCCGACCTGCTGCTCGGCGGCCCGCCCCCGACCCCGGCCCGCGAGGAGATCGTCTCCTTCCTCCGCGACCGCCAGGACCCGGTCACCGGCCTCGTCCCGGAGATCGGCGCCCCGGGCTCACCCGAGTCGGCGACCACGGACGGCGGGAGCCAGGAGCTGGAAGGCGTGACCGCGTACCACGTGCTCTGCGTCGGATACGCGCTCGACCTGCTCGGCACCGCCTTCCGCCACCCCGTCCAGGCCGTGCAGGGCCTCGCGTCGAAGGACCTGACCGCCCTGCTCGACGGCCTGGACTGGGACCGGCAGGCGTGGACGTCCGGCTCGGTGGTCGACTCGATCGGGACCGGCCTCTACCGCAACTTCGCCGACTTCGGCCTGCGCGGCGAGGTCGAGGCCCTGTACGGCTGGTTGCTGACCCGTGTCCGCCAGACCCACGGCATGTGGGGCGAGCCGGACGCAGACTCCGGATGGCTGATGGTGGTCAACGGCTTCTACCGGCTCACCCGGGGCACGTTCGCGCAGTTCGGGATGCCGTTGCCGTACCCGGAGCGCGCCGTGGACACCGTGCTCACCCAGGCCCGCGACCCCCGCTACTTCGGCGCCGGCACCGGGAACGCCTGTAACGTGCTCGACGTCATCCACCCTTTGTGGCTGCTGGGCAGGCAGACCCGGCACCGCCGGGCAGAGGGCGAGGCGTGGGCCAGGGAGCACCTCGCCCGCGCGCTGGGCGGTTGGCACGACGGCGCCGGGCTCAGCTTCGCGCTGAGCGGGGGGAGCGGCGCGGCACGCACGCCCGGGCTGCAGGGCACGGAGATGTGGCTGGCCATCATCTGGCTGCTGGCCGACTACCTCGGGATCTCCGACGCCCTCGGCTACCGACCGCGAGGAATCCACCGCCCGGAGCCGGCGGTCCGGTATCCGGGCTAGAGCCGCTGACGAGACGACGGCGGTCCGGGGACGTGTGCCGGGCCGCCCTGTCGCAGCGACGGCAGGTCGATCGCGGCAGCCATCGCCTGGTGGCCCGCCGTGCTCGGGTGCAGGTGGTCGCCACTGTCGTAGCGGGGGAGCAGCCGGGCGGGTTCGGCAGGGTCGCGGAGCGCGGCGTCGAAGTCGGCCACCGCGTCGAACACGTCGCCCTGCCGGATGAACGCGTTGACCGCCTGCCGGGCCCGTTCGCCCTCAGGGGCGTGGTACTCGGCGCCCGCGAACGGCGTTATAGTCCCGCCGACCACGCGGACCCCGTCCGCATGCGCCGTGGCCACCATGCGGCGGTAGGCGGCGATGAGGTCGTCCGCCCGTGCGCCCGCGCCGAGGTCGTTGACGCCGGCCTGCAGGATCACGGTGCCGATGCCCGGCTTGGTCAGCACCTCGCGGGCCAGCCGCTCCTCCGCCGGACGGCCGGTCCCCGCCGCGAGCACCTTCCCGCCCGACACGCCCTCGTTGACCACCGCCAGCCCCGTGAGGTGAGCGAGCAGGTCGGTCCAGCCGTGCCCCGTCTCAGAGCCCACGCCGGTGGTGAGCGAGTCGCCGAGCGCCGCCACGACAGGCACCGGCTCTGGCGCGATCACCGTCAGCGCGTCGAGCCAGTGCCAGACCGAGACGGGCTCGACGTACGCGTCATCGCCCTCGTCGGCGGCGTGATCACCGGGGAGGGACCGGTAGGCGGGAGAAACAGCGGGCTCCCACGCGCCGAGCGGTGGATAGGCCGGGGCCGTGGCGCGGTTGCGGCCCGTCAGCGTGTCGCACTCGCCCCGCACGTACACGCTCACCGCGAGCCGCTGCCGTGCCCCGACGCGTCCCGCCACCGGATCGCTGAGCACCGTCTCCCCGGGCGCCACCGTCACCCCGGCACACCCGCCGAACGTCACCACCCGGTTCGACCCCGGCTCCAGCGCGGCCCCCGCCCGCGACACCCCCACGCGCACCCGCCCGAACGTCACAGCCCGCTTGCCGAAGGCGTTGGTCAGCCGCACCCGCAGCCCTGTCCCGCCCACGGAGGTGCGCACCACGTTCCGGACCGTCACCTCCCGCAGCCGGGCCCCGAGCGCCTCGGCGGCGGCCGCCCAGGTGGTCACCGGGCGGCCACCGGACATCACCATGCCGAGGTGAACGAGTACCGGCCGGACTCCACCCGGCACACCAAGGCCGAGCCGGTCTGCCCCACCCCGGCCACCGGCTCACCGGATTCACGCACCGACGCGGGATCCGTGGTGGGCACGTGCACGGTGGCCACCGCCCCGGGCGGAATTCGTACTGACAGCCGCAGCACGTCGCCATCCACCTCCCACCGGCTGGCCAGCCGCCCCAGCGGAGTGTCGTACGCGGCGGAGGCCCACCGCAGCGTGCCCCCGACCAGCGGCC